>NZ_JAZDCG010000041.1:0-7221 GCF_036321705.1 Brachybacterium sp. J144 | reverse complement strand
TGAAGCGCCCTGGGTTTCGTTCCGTGGTTAGACAGTCGCGGGCGCGGTCGTCGTGGGGCGAGTGTAGGTCGCTTCGACCTCGGCCGGGGTGCGGTAGCCGAGAGCTTCGTGGATCCGGCGTGTGTTCCACCAGTGGACCCAGGCCATCGTCGCGATCTCTACGTCCGAGACTGAGCCCCAGGTGCACCTTGAGTAGATGAGCTCGGTCTTGTAGAGGCCATTCACGGTCTCGGCCAGCGCATTATCGTAGCTATCTCCCACGGTTCCGACAGACGCCTTCACACCAGCAGTCGTGAGAGCGTCGGAGTAGGCGAGAGAAACATATTGAACGCCACGGTCCGAGTGATGAATGAGTCCATCCCGCGCCCGATGAGCACCGGTGGAGATCAGCGCTTGCTCCAACGCGAGGAGCGGAAGCGATTCCGTATGCAGTCTGGATGCGACAGCCCAGCCCACGATTCTGCGCGTGCACGCGTCGGTGATGAACGCGGTGTAACAGAATCCCGTCGGAAGACGAACATAGGTGATGTCCGCGACCCACAACTGGTGCGGGCGCTTGGCCGCGAACTTCCGCTCCACGAGGTCCGGGCGATGGTCCGGCTCCCGCGACGGGCAGGTCGTGAGGGGCTTCCTGCCTCGTCGAACACCGTGCACTCCGGCGAGGTGCATGAGTCGGGCGACCTGGTCTCGGCCCACGTCCCAGCCGGCTCGGCGCATGGCATGCCACATCTTCCGGACCCCGTAGACACCGTAATTCTCCTGATGGATCCTTGTGATCTCGGTGAGCAGGGTGGCGTCTCTGAGATCGCGGGCTGAGGCGGGACGCGTTTTCGCTGCGCGGTAGCCGCGGGACGTGATGAACCCACATTCTGTCGCACCGAGGATGCGGCAGATGGCCTCGACCCCGAACTTCTCGCGATGCATGTCGATGAACGCGATCATTTCGTCGTGGGGCGGTCGAGTTCCGCTGCGAAAAACGCTGAGGCGGCCTTCAGGATCTCGTTCGCACGTCGCGCCTCGGCGAGCTCCCGCCGAAGCCGGCGGTTCTCCTCCTCGAGCGGCTCTCCAGAGCCGGCCGGCTCGGTGGGTCCGTAGCGGTTGCACCAGATCCGCAGCGTCTCCACGCCAACGCCGAGCTGTGGTGCGACGGCACGGATCGATGCTGCACGGGGGCCGCCCTCGCGGGCTTGGCGGTCGTAAACCATGCGCACGGCACGGTCACGCAGCTCTGGACTGAACTTCTTGGGCATGCTCCGATTCTCCTTGCTGAGACTCGGAACGGAACCCAGGGCGCTTCACTGCGAATAGGGATTGTCGACAACGTAGGGACCGGTAGCGGTGTTCCGCGCAATGGGCCGAGGGCACCAATTCCTGGGACTTGACCGGGCAGCGAGAGTTCGGCTCATCGAGCGGGTGCTTCCACCGTACCGGCGGCGTGGAGATGGGACGATTTCGGAGCTTCGACAGTCTCTTCGCGGCGCTCGCGTCGTTGCAGGGGGCCAGGGCCCGGCGCCCGTCCAACTGGGAAGTGGGGTACCTGCCCCTGCGGTCCCTCGTCACAGAGTGGGTGGAGACCCAATGCAAGCTTCCGTTCGTCCCGCGGCGCCAATGCCCCCCCGGCGTCGATAAGTACCCACGCAGCTCCTCACGTCGCGCCAGAACTCGGGAACCGAGCCCTCGACGCTGCCTCCGACATAGTGCGAAAGCTACTAGAAGCCGCTGACATCTGAGACTCCCAGACGTGTCCAGCGCAGGGGGTTCCCGGCGCCGAGGTTGCACGCCACCCTGATGCCCACAGCCTGTCATCGACATGTTTTCGACGTTGAGCCCCGCATAGTGGTGTAGAGCGGTGGCCCCTTGTTCGTCGCCGGGGTATCCCAACTCCTGGAGACTCCCTCACGCCCCCACTCACCTGAACGGCCATCACTCTCCCCGATCGAAGCATCAGGGAAGGAGACGAACTCATGGATTACGACGTCGAGAAGCTGGTCTCAAGAATCTCCCTAGATATCGGAGACACTCATGATCGCTGGTTCACACCCCGCGGATATCCTGGGCTCGCCAGCGCGCTCCGTGACTCCGTCTACTCGACCGGCAATCACTACACGGAGTGAAGAGACTCGTCGCGAGGTATTCGGATCTCCGCTTGGCGCAAGGCGGCTCTCCCGCGGTCGATACTGCTCATGACCTGATCACCCTCATTGACCACTGCGGCGGAGCCACCTCGTTCGCAGAGCAGAAGACCGGCAACAGGTGGCGAGCATTGACACCACCACCGACTTCTGGAGGAGCTTCGGGGCGATGTGGTACCACCCTGATACTGCCACCGATGACGGAAAACGACCTCGCCTGTCCTCCTCATCGCCTACGGTCGATTCCATGGCGATCAACACCGCACTGCTGGAATTCGTCTCCGTCGACGAGCTCCTCGGCCCCCATGCCCCCGCGCTCCGGATCCCCGACTTCCAGCGGCCGTACTCGTGGACTCCGCGCATCGCAGCGCAGCTGTTCACCGACATCGAGGACGCCCTGAACGACCGGCCCGAGCACCCGTACATCATGGGCACGGTCATCCTCCTGAAGCGTCCCGAGGAGAGCCATTTCGAGGTGGTCGACGGCCAGCAGCGCTTACTCACCCTCCACCTATTACGCTCCCTTCTCCGCGGGGAGAAGCTTCCGCACCTGGCCACCGGAAGCACGCCCCTCCAACTGGTCCATCAGGAGCTGTCCCGACGGGTTGCCGACCTCGAGCGTGACGACCTCCGCTCCGCCCGCTATCGCGACTTCCTGGATACCCGGGCCCAGGTGCTGCGCATCGTCACCGATGACGAGGATGAGGCCTTCCAGTTCTTCGACTCGCAGAACTTCCGCGGCAAGGCACTTCGCCCGCATGACCTCCTCAAGGCCTTCCATCTGCGCGAGATGGCCGAGGCCAGCACCTCGGAGCAGCGCGCCGTGGTGGAACAGTGGGAGAAGGCCGACGAGAACGATCTGGATCGCTTGTTCGGCACGTATCTGGCCAGGATCCACTGGTGGAGCCGCAACCTGCCGGCCCACGCCTTCGGCACCGGTGATCTGGACCTGTTCAAGGGCGTCGGCCGCGCAACACGGCGTCTGCCGGGAGCCGAATACCACCGGGCGGCCAAAGCTGTGCTCCCCGGTTTACAGGAATGGGCGCATCCCACAGCGGATGCCACGGCGACGCGGGACCTCAAGCGGGCGCAGCACCAGCTCGACGCACCAGTCGCGGCAGGGCGGTCGTTCTTCGACTTCGCCGCGTTCATGCTCGAGGAATCGCAACGCCTGGACGAGGAGCTCTTCTCCCCCGCTGCCAGTCCCGGCGTCTCCCACCCTGATCTCTCCGCATTCCGCGATGGCGCCCGCTTCCGCTACTGCCGGGAGCTGTACGTCGCCGCGGCGCTCTACTACACGAACAAGTACTCCGAAGCGGACCTCGCCCACGCGCGCCGTCGCCTGTTCCGCTGGGCCTATGCCCCACGCCTGGCCTACGAGCGCCTCGGTTGGCGCAGCACCGACAACTACGCGCGCGGGCTCAGCGACGACGTCGACGGGCTGAGCGGGCTGAATCTCTTCTCGACCATCCGCGACAGCCTCGATCCCCGCGACGTGCCGCTCGAGAACGTGACCGCACCGCAGTCCGCACGCACCAGCAACCCCGAGGACGCAACCCTCCTCACCCTCCTGAAGGAGATCGGCTGAGATGACCCAGACACTCGCACCGGAGAACGTCCAGGCCATTCCCGTCGGCCGACTCTTCGACCAGCACGCACCGACGTATTCGATCCCGCTCTACCAGCGCAACTACACCTGGGGAGAGGAGCAGATCCATCGCCTCGTCTTCGATGTGCTCGATGAAGCCGAGCAGGACGACCTCAAGGACTACTTCCTCGGGAATCTCGTAGTCGCACCCCCACACCGCCCCGATGAGCCCTTCGACGTGATCGATGGCCAGCAGCGCCTGACCACCCTCTATCTCCTGCTGACGAAGCTTCGGGCCACGCCGCATATCCGAGACCGCATCGGCGAGCTCCAGCCGCTCACCTATGAGGCGAGGGAGAAAGCGACCCGGGCTCTGCGCGATGTCGCCGATACGACCCGCAACCTGCCCGATGACGATCGGGACCGCGAGGACTCCGGAATCCTGCGCGCCGCCCAGATCATCGATCAGCTGCTCGACAGCGGCGCCACCGCCGAGAGATTCCTCGCCCCGCGCGTGATCGACTACCTGCTCGAGCGAGTGCTGCTCATCCGTATGCCGATCGATCGCACCACCGACCTGAACCGCTACTTCGAGATCATGAATACGCGCGGCGCCCAGCTCAGCCCCGTGGACATCGTCAAGGCGCGCCTGCTGCGCCATCTCACCGACCCCTTGGATCGGGCTCTGCTGAACCGCGTCTGGACCGCGTGCGCGGACATGGAGCACTACGTCGGCATGACCGCCACGGCCGGTGACACCACGTTGCGGGGAGAGGTCTTCGGACCGGAGTGGGACACGGTCCCCACCGCTGACTTCTTCCGGCTGCGGGAACAGCTCGTCGAACGTCCCTCGATCGAGAAACTCTTGGGCGAGAGCGCGAGCGTTGCACCGAGCTCCACGGCGATGACCTTCGACGAGGCGCTCGCGACCTACGCGAGCGCCGAGGTGGATGCGGAGTCCGCCGACGCCGAGGGCGGAGATCGCTTCACCTCGCAGATCACCTTCCCGACCCTGCTCCTGCACGTGCTCGCCGTGCGCGGACCGGCCGAGCACACGACGCGCGACGATCGACAACTCGACGATAAGCTGCTCGTGCAACGGTTCTCGACGCGGCTCAGCGACGTCCCTGCCTCCGACCGCGCCGCCTGGGTGCGCACCTTCACGGTCGACCTGCTGCGAATCCGGTACCTCTTCGACCAGTACATCCTCAAGCGCGACGCGACGTTGACCACCGGCCATGAGTCCACGACGGACGAGGAGCCCGGCAGCTGGTCGCTAAACCGGCTGGGAAGAGGGTCATCGCGCCGTGGCCGCACGGTGCAGGACACCCCGCGATACCCCGCGGCGTTCGGGGCCGACGAGTCCGGCACCGGGCCGGGCAGCCTCCAGCGCCGGATCCTGCTGTTGCAGTCGGCGCTGCGCATCACCTACACCTCGCCGCGCACGATGCACTGGATGACCGACGCGCTGCGCTTCGTCACCGAGTGCGCCGATCGCGGCGAACAGGTCACGGCCCGGGCGTTCCTCGATCGCCTCAACGGTCACGCCCTTGAGCGCCTGCACGACGCTTTGCACCCCGACCCCGACAAGGAGGAGGTGGGGCCGGACGATCTGCCTCTCGGCTTCGCCATCCCGCGCATCGTCTACACATACCTCGACTATCTGCTGGTCGAAGAGATGAACCAGTGGGACTTCACGTTCAGCTATCGCACCTCAGTGGAGCACTTCTCCCCCGGCACAGAGGATGCCGAGCACATCTCCGAGGCGTATCGGCTCGCGGACCGGAGCCTGCTGCACTGGTTCGGGAACCTGGCCCTGGTCACGGTGAGCACGAACTCCAAGTTCAGCAACTACCTTCCCGCCCAGAAGGCCAATAACCATGCCGCGCGCCGGCAGAGCCTGAAACTCGAGCTGATGGCACGCCGAGCGGAGACGGGGAGTTGGAATGACGAGGATGTAAGGGCGCATCACGAGGCGATGGTGGGCCTGCTGAGAAGGGCGCTCGACAGTCGGAGCACGAACGGCCCAGCTGATCTCGACCCATCTGGCGCCGGAGAAGCATAAGGTCAGGCCATGGAAACACGCGTCCAGACCCCCGGCCAGCTCTTCCAGCTGACCCAGACATTGGAGATCCCACTCTTCCAGCGGCCCTACGTCTGGACTGAGGAACGGCAGTGGGCACCCCTGTGGGAGGACGTCGTCTGAAGCGCCCTGGGTTCCGTTCCGAGTCTCAGCAAGGAGAATCGGAGCATGCCCAAGAAGTTCAGTCCAGAGCTGCGTGACCGTGCCGTGCGCATGGTTTACGACCGCCAAGCCCGCGAGGGCGGCCCCCGTGCAGCATCGATCCGTGCCGTCGCACCACAGCTCGGCGTTGGCGTGGAGACGCTGCGGATCTGGTGCAACCGCTACGGACCCACCGAGCCGGCCGGCTCTGGAGAGCCGCTCGAGGAGGAGAACCGCCGGCTTCGGCGGGAGCTCGCCGAGGCGCGACGTGCGAACGAGATCCTGAAGGCCGCCTCAGCGTTTTTCGCAGCGGAACTCGACCGCCCCACGACGAAATGATCGCGTTCATCGACATGCATCGCGAGAAGTTCGGGGTCGAGGCCATCTGCCGCATCCTCGGTGCGACAGAATGTGGGTTCATCACGTCCCGCGGCTACCGCGCAGCGAAAACGCGTCCCGCCTCAGCCCGCGATCTCAGAGACGCCACCCTGCTCACCGAGATCACAAGGATCCATCAGGAGAATTACGGTGTCTACGGGGTCCGGAAGATGTGGCATGCCATGCGCCGAGCCGGCTGGGACGTGGGCCGAGACCAGGTCGCCCGACTCATGCACCTCGCCGGAGTGCACGGTGTTCGACGAGGCAGGAAGCCCCTCACGACCTGCCCGTCGCGGGAGCCGGACCATCGCCCGGACCTCGTGGAGCGGAAGTTCGCGGCCAAGCGCCCGCACCAGTTGTGGGTCGCGGACATCACCTATGTTCGTCTTCCGACGGGATTCTGTTACACCGCGTTCATCACCGACGCGTGCACGCGCAGAATCGTGGGCTGGGCTGTCGCATCCAGACTGCATACGGAATCGCTTCCGCTCCTCGCGTTGGAGCAAGCGCTGATCTCCACCGGTGCTCATCGGGCGCGGGATGGACTCATTCATCACTCGGACCGTGGCGTTCAATATGTTTCTCTCGCCTACTCCGACGCTCTCACGACTGCTGGTGTGAAGGCGTCTGTCGGAACCGTGGGAGATAGCTACGATAATGCGCTGGCCGAGACCGTGAATGGCCTCTACAAGACCGAGCTCATCTACTCAAGGTGCACCTGGGGCTCAGTCTCGGACGTAGAGATCGCGACGATGGCCTGGGTCCACTGGTGGAACACACGCCGGATCCACGAAGCTCTCGGCTACCGCACCCCGGCCGAGGTCGAAGCGACCTACACTCGCCCCACGACGACCGCGCCCGCGACTGTCTAACCACGGAACGAAACCCAGGGCGCTTCA
>NZ_JAZDCG010000040.1:0-8129 GCF_036321705.1 Brachybacterium sp. J144 | reverse complement strand
GGCTCTTCAAGGTTCGTGGTGAAGGAGAGCGTCGCGTCGCTGGCGTAGAACGGCCCGTGGTCCTGCTGTGATGGGTGTTGTCAAGACATCCACACCTCAGAGGACCACGAGCCTGTGCACGAGAATACTGGTTCGCAGCGTGATGCTGCGAGCACGATCTTCAACTTGCCCGATTACCGCGTCACAGACGCGATCGACCTGCCCGACGGAGGCCGTCGAGTGGTGATCGAATCCATCGAGCCGCCGGGCTGTCCGTCCTGCGGGGTGCTCGCGACCAAGGTCCACTCCCGCCGGTCCCAGAAGGTGCGCGACGTCCCCGTGGCCGGGGCGGTGGAGGTGGTGTGGGCCAAGCGGCGCTGGTTCTGCCTCGAGCCGGCCTGCGCCCGGCGCACGTTCTGGGAAGCCACCGATCAGGTCCCTTACCGTGCGCGTTCGACGACCCGGCTGCGGGATCAGGTCGTCTCCGCGGTGCTCACCTCGGGCCGGGCTGCCTCCGAGGTCGCCCGGGCCCATGGCGTCTCGTGGTGGCTGGTCCAGTCCGCGCTGGCGGCGGCCGCAGTGGTCCTCCCCGCCGCCGAGGACGTGCCAGTGACGCGCCTGGGCATCGATGAGCACCGCTACCGGTCGGTGCGCTGGTTCCGCACCGATGAAGGTGCCTGGAGACGGTTCGAGCCATGGATGACGACCCTGGTCGACCTGACCACCGGACAGGTCCTCGGCGTCGTCGACGGCCGGGACTCCACCGCCGTCGGGGACTGGCTTGCCCAGCGCTCTGAGGACTGGCGGGAGCGGATCGAGATCGTCGCCATCGATCCCTCGGCCGCGTTCCGCAAAGCACTGCGGACCTACCTGCCCCGCGCTGCGGTCTCGGTCGACAAGTTCCACCTCGTCAAGCTCGGGAACGACATGGTCACCGCCGTGCGGCAACGCCTAGCCCGCACCCATCACGGTCGCCGGGGTCGGAAGGATGACCCGGCCTGGGCGCACCGGATGCTCCTGCTGCGCGGCGCTGACACCCTCACCCCGAGGGCGTGGGAGCGGTTGGAGAGGGTGTTCCGCACCGATGACCCCACCGACGAGCTCTCCGCCGCCTGGGGCATCAAGGAGCAGCTCCGTCGCCTATTGGCGACCGACACCCTGGCTCAGGCCTGGGAGGAACGGATGCGGATGGGCTACTTCGTGCAGATCGCGAATATGCCCGAGGCGACCAAGCTCTACGACACCGTCGTGACCTGGTGGGACGCGATCGAGGTCCTCATCGTCACCGGCGCGACCACCGCTCGAGTCGAGGCCGCGAACACCGGCATCAAGAACATCAAACGCATCGGCCGTGGCTTCCGCAACGCCGAGAACTACCGGATGCGTATCCTGCTGACCAGCGCCGCGAAAACCGTAGCGTGAATACCCGCCACAGCAGGGTCATTCACCACGAACCGCGAAGAGCCACGTACCCGGTCAGACCGCAGCCGCCCGCGACCTTGACCATCGGCTGCCTGAATCGTGGTCTGTGCTGATGGACTCGCTTCGAGCGAGTCACAGCGGAGCGAACGCTCATTGAAACCGAACTAGCATTCGGGCATCCGGGATTCCGTTCTGTCGCGGGCGCGCTCTTGTCCGCAGCGAGGGGTGCGTGAGCTCCCGGCTCCGGTTCCACGAACATGCGCTGCGCGACCTGGCGGCCGATGCCTCGATCCCGTCATTCGCCGCCTTCTCACCGTGGCCAGCATCCTGAGAAAAGGCCTCGGACGTAACGAGCTGGATGCCTCGTGGTGCCCTCGCCTCCGCCTGCTTCTCGTGTCGACTGCAACCGGCACGAGCGGGAGGCGCGGCGAGGCGGCGCTACGCGACGGCGGTTCCTTCGAGCTCGACCATCTGGCCCGGGATCGCGAGACGGGTGACGCCCTTCGGCGGCTGGACCAAGACCTTCACCGACCCCCGGCTTTGCGCTGCCATCGTCGACCGGCTCACCTTCGGCGGCACCATCCTCGAGACTGGCACCGACTCCTACCGACTGGCCCAGGCCACCAAACAGCGGACGGGCTGAGCGAGTACACGGCCTGGAAGCGGTGTCGAACCAGACCAACATCGTCGGCGCGAACCCGCCCCGGGTGGTGTCAGAACTCACCTACAGGCGGTGTCGGACGAAACCCCCGAAGCCAGCGGCCTGTTCATCGCCGCGGTCGACCTCCTCGGCGCAGCGAGCGAGGCAGCCTGGTTCGGTCTCGGCACGCGGGTGTCCGACGACGGCCAGCTGGCTGACCTGATCGCGAGAGGGCAGAACGCGGCGGCCGTCATCGATCGGACGGCTGAGGCGATCAGGAGAGGCAAGGCCTGGGAGAGCCGCAGCCTGAACGATCTGCGGGCCCAGGCCGCCCATCTACGCGACCTGCGGAACTACGGGCTGCATCCGACGGGAGAGCCGGACGAGGACCGAGAGCCGGCGTTCACCGAGGCCGGCTGCGCCGTCCTGTACATGAGGGCGCCGCGGTACTTCCGACAGCTCGACCAGATCAGGACGAAGCTCGAAGGATCTGCCCACCCGGCAGCCGGATGATCCTCTCGTCGACCAGATCTGGAGCTCACCCGTGGTTCTGGGTCCGGTTCCCGGCCTCGGTCCGGGGAGCGGCTTCGAAGGGGTCAGGGTTGCTGGCCCATGCGCTCCTCGGTGAGTAGGAACGCGATCGCTGAGCCGCAGAACCGCACGACGAAGGTTGCTTCGGCCAGCTGGGTGCCGGGGTCCTTCCACTGCCCGTGTCGGGCGCCGGGGACCTGGCTGGCGTACCCGTACATCGCGTTGAACGCGCTGCTCATCGCCCGTACCCAGTCGTCCCGGTCCTTGAAGTACGCCTTGGCTCCGTCGCCGAGCGTGTTCTTCCCGGTGAGGATGCGGAGGACTCCCTCCAGGGCGCCCATGGCTTCATGGATGGCCTGGGTGTGCTCGGCGGGCCGTCCCCGCAGCGCGCTCAGGGCGCGCCCCCACTGCTTGCCCGGCTCGGAGAAGCGCCCCTCAAGGAGGGACGCGGCGATCTCGGGGATGTCGTCCACCTCGAGCTCCTCACCCTCGGGGTCGAAGACCTCGATCCGTTGCCCGCGCCGATTCGAGGTCATCTCGTAGGCCAGCCCGGTGCGCTCGAAGGATGCGTTCACCGCCTCCGGGTCGCCGTACTCCTCGAGCAGATCGAACACCTCGAACCACTCGAGATCCTCCAGCATCTCGACGGCCGGCTCACGCGCGAAGCTGTCTCCCCAGATCCCGCTATCGGGGAGCCGGTGCATGGCGTCGCAGAGCACTCGGTACGTTCCGACCCAGCCGCGGCCCTCGAGGAGGGCATCACGGAGGACGAGTCGGAGGTCGTCGGGGGCCTGCTCGTACTTGTTGCGAGGCGGTGGTGTGCGACGGAGGTTGTGGCGGCTGCTGAAGCTCATGCCCGAATCGAAGCATGACCCGGAGATTCCTGGGGGCGATGGTGAAACCGTGAATCGGGGGGGGTGGGGGGGCACACTCCCCCATGTCCTGCTACAGGACACATATTCCGTTGTTCGCGTCGCGGTTCCGGTCCGCTTCCTTCCTCCCTGGCTACACCACGATTCTACAGGACACGAACCAGAGTGTCAACACGTAGGGGGAAAGTTTGTGGCCGTCGCCGGGGTCCGGCCGGGCCCGAGTGGGCCCGGCCGGTGAGGGTCAGGCGTCGGTGAGGATGTGCCCGGCCCCGACGCGGGCGATGAACATGGTGACCGCGCGGATGAGGTAGTCCTCCTCCTCTCGCAGCTGCTCGTCGGTGAGGCCGTGGGTGTCGCCGGTACGGGGGTTGAACGCGGTGATGACCACGGTGCCCACCACGGGGCGGTTGAGGTAGGCGCTGGCGTAGAGGTTCAGCGGCGCGTTGTGGCGGTAGCCCTCCTCGTCGGCCCAGACCGTGATGTGGTCGCCGCGGCCGTGGGGGGCGGGCTCGGCCATGTCGACGGCGATGGTCGGGGTGCTCAGCGCCCGGTACAGCTGGGGGAGCGAGTCCTCGTCGTCGTTCCACGCGAGGGTCTCGACGTGGCGGTCGGCGGTGATCTTGAGCAGGTGGCTCATGGTTCCTCCTGGTGTCGGTCTTTCGTTCTGACAGTTATGAGTATTCCAGACATGCACCGCACTGTCAACACTTAGGGCGAAACTAGTTCTCGGGGGCGTGAGGGGCCGCGCTGCTCGGCGTGTAGTGGGCGTCCTCCTCCTGGTCGTGCGCGGCGTGGGCGGCGCTCCAGAGGTCGGCGGCGCGGGCCGCGCCGGTGGCGGTGAGCAGGTCGATGAGGGCATCGGCCTCCGGGCAGTTGAGCTGTCCGGCGATCTCGTCGGCGAGCATGTCGTCGCTGAACCGCTCGGCGAGCTGCTCGGCGGCGAGGGTGACGGCGGCCGTGCCGTTCCCTGGCCGGGGGTCGGGTGGCCCGGGCGGGGTCTCGGCGATCTGCTCCCAGTGGGCGAGGGTCTCCGGGTCCTGGTCGGCGATCGGCAGTCCGAGCCGGGCGGCGTCGCGGGCGAGGTCCTCGGCGAGCTCGCCGAGGTGGTCCCAGCGATGGGCAGCGCCGAGCACGGCGAACGTGTGGAGCATGAGGCGGGCGAGGTGGGCGGTGGTGGCGGCGTCGCACTGGTCGGCCAGGTCGTCGGTCGTGTGCGCGGTCTCCAGGGCCAGGTGCATGGGTCCTCCGTTCGGCGGGGTGGTGGCCGGGCACGGGCGGTGCCCGGCCGGGTGGGTCAGCCGCGCATCGGCATGAGCAGGCCCCGCCAGTGCTCGTCCTCCTCGACGTCGAACACGGCGGGCTTCACGCCGTCGGTGTTCAGGCGGAGGTGGACTCCGGTGTGCCGGTTCGCGGTGAGGGCGTGCGCGGCCTTGTGGACCTTCGCGGCGAACGTCGCGTTGAAGATGACCTCCGACTGCGTGCTCTCGGCGAGGCGCTCCCCGGCGGGGAACAGCCGGGCGATGGGCGGGTAGTCGCCCTCGACGCCGGTGACGGCGACGGTCGGGCCGTCGAGGAAGTCGAAGGTGGCTCCGCCGGGGCGGTCCTCGTCGATGGTGACCATGACCTCCTGGTGGGCGGCGCGGCGCTTGTACGTCTTCGCGGTCCGCAGGATCGCCTTCGCGTCCTGGACGGCGATCGCGACCTCGGCAGCTGCGCCGTCATCGGCCAGGAACTCGTCTCCGTCCTCGGCGCGTGCGCCGCGGTGGAGGCGGTAGGTGGCGGCCGCGTAGCGGTCGGTCGCGGCGACCTGGAGCCGCTCGCCCTCGACCTTGACGTGCACGGCGTTCAGCAGGGGGAGCGTCGTGTCCGAGCTGGCGAACGGGATCGTGCCCTCGAGTGCTCGGCGCAGGCGGTCGATGCTGGTGGTGATGGTGGTGGACATGGGGTGTCTCCCTCGTTCGGTCTTTCGTCCTGACAGCTATGAGTATTCCAGACACGAACCACACTGTCAACACCAAGACGAAAACGCCCCGGGGTGGCTCCCGGGGCGTTGTGCGAGGTGGTGGGTGGGTCAGGGGCTGGCGGTGTGGGTGGTGAGGTCGATCAGGGTGCGGATCTCCTGGAGGACGGCGTGCGTGACGTTGATGGTCATGCCGGTGGTCTCGCCGGTGTCGGGGTCGTGGGCGGCGATGACGGTGCGGCCGGTGAGGGGGTGGCCGCTGTAGAGGGAGGCGAGGGGGTTCGGGGCGCTGTTGCGGCTGAGCAGGTGGCCGTAGGCGTCGGTGAGGATCTCGATCTCCTCGATCCCGCGGGGGTGCTCGGTGCTGTGGGTGATGTCCGTGCCGATCAGGTTGGGGATCTGGGCGGGGGCGGTCGGGTCGTAGGGGACGCGGGTGGTGGTGCCGTCGGGGGCGATGGTGACGAGGTAGTGGGTCATCTGGGGTCCTGGGGTCAGTGGTGGTTGGCGATGGAGGCGGCGGCGGTGTGCAGCGCGGTGGCGAGCCCGCCGATCAGGAAAACCTCGGCGAGGACGGAGGTTGCCTGGGTGTGGGTGAGGGGGACGTCTTCGCCCATCTCCTGGCCGGTGACGAGGGCGTCTCCGTGGATGGTGCGGCCGGTGTAGGCGGTGGCCCAGCCGTTGCGGGGGCGGCTGGTGGTGGGGTCGGCGATGACGGCGAGGTGGTCGCCACGGGGGTGGTCGATCCACTCGAAGTCCTCCCCGGTGTGGGAGGTGTGGAACTCGAAGGAGATCGGCGCTTCGTTGCAGGGGATGAGGTGGGCGGTGTTGGCGGGGGTGATCTTGACGAGGTATCCGTCCATGGGGGCCTCCTGAGGGGCTGTAAGGGCCCCGGGGGAGGCCGGTGGGCTTCTCCCCCGGGGAAGGGGTCATCGGTCGATCTGGGTGCCGTCAGCGGCTCGCAGGGCGGTCACGTTGTGGTGAGGGATGCGGACTTCGCTGTGTCCCCAGGTCGCGGTGAACGTCTTGGGGTTGACCCGCTTGATGCGCCACCAGTCGGACCCTCGGACCTGGATGAGGTCTCCGGCTCGGGCGGCGGAGGTGTCGACGGTGAGCCCGTCGGCGATCTGCTGCTCCCGGATCTGCTCCCAGTAGGTGATCTGTTCGCGGAGGTGCTCGGCCTCGGCTTGGTACCGGGCGTGCTGGGCTCCGTGGGATCCGGAGACCTCGGCGATGACGGTGCGCCCCTGGACGACCGTGTACCCGTCGCGCAGGCGCTCGATCCGGCGGAGCTCGGCGCGGAGCTTGTCGAGCCGGTTGGCGGTCGTGGCGGGGGACTCCGGGCGGGTGTTCACCCGCGCCGCGGCAGCGCGCCGGGAGGTTTCCTGTGCAGCGGCACCCGCGTCGACGGCGGCGCGCATGTGGGAGTGGATCCGCTCGGCGTCACGGCGTGCTCGGCGCTCGGAGTGGTGGCCGACCAGGATCGGCTGGCCGAAGGGGATCCCGTCGGCGATCTGCCGGGCGGCGGCGTGGCGAGCCTCCGAGACGGCCTCCTGCCGCTCGGACTTCGCGTCGAGGGCATCGGCCCGCGCGGCAGCGCGGGCCTTCTTGTCCTCCTGGACGTCCGCGGTGGGGCGGGGGGTGTTGTCCACCTCCACCTCGACCTCGAACCCGGCGCCCTGGAGGGCCTCGACGGTGCTGCGGATCTGCCAGTCGCGGGCGTGGTGGTCCCTCGATCCGGGGATGTACCAGGCCCCGAGGTTCCGGGACCACCGCCACCGGTTGGCCTTGAGGGCGGGGGAGGAGCCGTCACCGCGGGAGGTCCCGTCGATGAGCGTCCCCTCGGCGTGGGTGTGCGTGATGGTCAGGGTGGTCATCCCTGCACCTCCTGGTGGGTGATGGTCGTGTCCAGACGGCGCACGGCGAGGAAGAACACCGGGTGGCTGGCCACTCGGAGCACGTCGATGTCCCCGGCCTCAGCGCAGAGGGCGAGCACGTGGGCAGGGCCGTCGAGCGTCATCGCTGCGGCCCACAGCAGGTAGGTCACCCGTACGGCGTCCAGTGCCCCACGAGGGACATCCACAGGCGCGGTGGCGGAGTAGTCCGCCAGGGCACGGCACACCCGGTAGACGTGGTCAGCCCGCGCGGGTGAGGGGGTGGTCAGCAGGGTCCGGGCCAGCCGCTCGGGAGCGTCCGGCTCAGAGGGGTCGATGCCCGCGGCCCAGTAGTGGAAGGCGTCGATTCCGGCAGCCGGGTCCTCGGTGAGGACCAGGTGCGCGTACCGGAGATCGGCGAATGCGGGCGGGCGAGGTTCCAGGACGGACTGGAGCACCTTGGCGGCGGCCCGCGTGTCCGAGGACGGAGTGGTGAGCATGGAGCCCTCCTCGATCGGTTTCGTTCTGACAGTTACCAGACTAGGGGAGAGCGCACACACTGTCAACACCCGAGAGCGAAAGCGAGAGAACGAAAGAACGAGAACCCGAAAATACGAAAACACGAACACGCGCCACGGGCGCAGCCCGGGGCCGGCCTCACAGGTAGCAGAGCAAAACAGCAGGTCAGCGCCTAATCGCAGACCACCCGGCACCACCCACCTACCGGCACCCACACCGGCGCGCAGCGCCGGAACGGGACCGCCAACCGCCCCGCCTTGGCGGGGCGTGGGATGGGGGAGGGCGCAGCCCGATCCCCCCGGCCGCCTGAGATCCGTCCCACCCGAGAGGACCCC
>NZ_JAZDCG010000039.1:0-15123 GCF_036321705.1 Brachybacterium sp. J144 | reverse complement strand
TGGGCTGACCCCGTGATGTAGGTCCAGTCGTTGTGTGAGTCCTCTTGATGCTCGCTGCTGCGGGCAGGAAGACTGGTCTCATCATGACGAACACGAGGAAGCGGCACACGCCTGAGCAGGTCGTGCGCAAGCTCGGACAGGCCGACCGGATGCTGGCCGATGGCGCGGACGTCGCGGCGGTGTGCCGCGAGCTGGGCGTGTCGGAACAGACGTACTACCGGTGGCGCAACCAGTACGGCGGGCTCAAGGCCGACGACGCCAAGCGCCTCAAGGAGCTCGAGAAGCAGAACGCCACCCTCAAGCGTCTGCTCGCTGAAGCAGAGCTGGAGAAGGCGGCGCTGAAGGAGCTGGCAGAGGGAAACTTCTAGGCCCGGGCAGGAGGCGCGCCGCCGTCGCTCACCTCATCGCGAAGATGCGGGTGAGCGAGCGGATGGCGTGCCGGCTGACCGGGCTATCCAGGTCCGCCTACCGGCGCACCCTCAAGGCCGATACCGTCGCCGACCCCGACGCCGCCTTGCGTGAATGGCTGCGCGGTTACGCGAAGAAGCACCCCCGCTGGGGCTACCGGCGCGCGTACCACGACGCCCGCGGCGAGGGCTGGCAGGTCAACCACAAGAAGATCCAGCGGCTATGGCGCGAGGAAGGCCTACGCGTGCCCCAGCAACGTCGCCGTAAGCGCATCGGCTCCTCGACCGCGGACGCCCCCAAGGCGTGCGCCCCGAACGTGGTGTGGGCCATCGACTTCCAGTTCGACGTCGACGAGGCCGGGCGTCCGATCAAGATCGCGTCGATCGTGGACGAGCACACCCGGGTCTGCCTCGGCGGCCTCGTGGAACGCTCCATCACCGCCGACCGTCTCACCGACCATCTCGACGACCTCGTCAAGCTGCACGGCCCGCCCGCGGTCCTCAGAAGCGACAACGGGCCCGAGTTCATCAGCCAGGCGATCGCCGACTGGGCCGGCACCCGCACCGGCTTGTCGTACATCCCGCCCGGCTCGCCGTGGCTCAACGGCTACGTCGAGTCGTTCAACTCCCGCCTGCGCGACGAGTGCTTGAACATCAACAGCTTCTACTCACTGCTGCACGCCCAGGTCGTCATCGGCGACTGGAAAGTCGAGTACAACACCGTGCGACGCCACTCGGCGCTGGGCTACCTCACCCCGGCCGACTATGCTCGCCACTGCACCCACGAAATGGAACCCGACGACTCACACAGAGACCGGACCTAACAACGGGGGCGGCCCAGCGGTGCCGAGTCCGAGCACGAGGCTGGGAACAATGGTGAGGACTGAGTAGACGACCGTGTTCCACAGTGCCTGCTGTACCGCAGGGTCGGTGAGGATCGCCGTGTAGTTCGCGATACCGGCCCAGGTCCATACGGTGCGGTCGCCGAGATCGATGCGGAAGAGGCTGCCGACGAGCGCAAGCACGCCCGGCAAGAGCACGAACAATCCGATGAGTGCGAGCGCGGGTGCTACGAGCACCCAACCGATACTCCGGTGCTTCACGACTCCTCCCCCTGCACGATTGCGCTCGGGTAGGCGCAGAGTGTGCCGTCGGCGTGGAGCACGACGGTCGTATCCTCGAAGCGCTGCACGGAGACGAGGATTGGGATGCCGGTGGCGAACCGTGAGCGCAGGGCGCCATCACCGAGATCGAGGGTGATGATGTCACCGTCGAGGGCTGGGAGGATGACCTGCTTGTCCAAGATCGTCGGCGCCGCGAAGAGCGGATGAGGAGTGCGCCTGTACGTGAGTAGGCAGGCATTACTTCGAGCCGCGACCTCTGCGTGCCAGCGTGTCTCGCCGCTCGCCGCGTCTCTGAGATAGACGCTGCCTCCCGCGTCGGAGAACAGAACTCCTTCCAGCGTCCAGTACGGCGGCGTCGGGTTCCACGGAATCGAGCTCGCTTGGAACCAGCTCACCGCGTCGTTGTTCGTGGGACGTCGGAACACTCCAGTGATCCCGGTCGCAATCAGATCACCCGTAGCAGGTTCGATGAGCGGCGTGCGGATCGGGAGGGGGGACGAACCGCGCAACGATTCGAGGAGATCTGTGTTGCTCTCCGCAAGTCGGTCCCCGAACGTTTCGCCCGTCTCCGGATCCAGGAGGACAGGGACTCGCGGCTCAGGGAATCCGCTCCAGACGATGAGAGCCGACGCGTCGTCGGCTGCCCGTCGCTCCCAGAAGACGGGCGCGGCGAGGAGGGCGAAGATCTGGTACGGCGCTATGTCCCGTCGCTCCCAGATCGTGTGTCCGTCGTCGATGTCGAGCGCGCGCAAGGTGGAGTGATCGCCCACGAGGACGAGATTCTCGTGAATTGCTGGCGGAGTGAACCCGAAGAGCCTGAGTGGGTCGGGGGTGTGCTTCCGCCATAGCTGTCGCCCCGTGGAGATTTCGAACGCCGCTGTCGTTCCGGATACCGATGTGCACAGGACCGTGCCGCTCGCGCCGTGCACCACGGGGGCCGAACGCACGGGAGCATCAAGGTCGGCGTGCCAGAGCAGCCCGCCCGTCGCGGCGTCGACCGCGAAGAGACCCCCCGAAGCGTGGTCGTCATCGGCGAGGGGAAGAACGATGACGCCCTTGGCGATCGCGAAAGGGGCACGCTGGCCGGGCGTCCCGACGCTCCGGCGCCAGCGCGCCGCTTCGGCCGCGGCTGGGAGGAGTACCGCGGGGGTCTGGGCAGGATCCGGATCGGTAGGGAGCGTCTCGACGCCGATCGTTACGCCGTCCCACGTGATAAGGCGGTAGGTCGCCGGAGAAAGATCGACGCCACCGAAGAGCGCAGGTGGAGTGTTGACGTGCAGCGTGTCCGCAGTACGTACGACCCGCGACGTATGGCGATGCCCCGAGAATGTAGCGATGGGGGGCCTCGGGAGCCCAGAGAGAATCGAGGAGCCTGGCTGATCATGCGACAGTAGGATCCAGGGAATGTCCTCGTCGAGTGCTTCGAGGTCGGCCCTCAGCCAGGCATTCTGCTGTTCGTGATCCCGGCCGAGCTCGTGCGTGAACCAGTCGATGGCGACGACGTGCAGTGCGGGAAGATCGTACGAATACCACCGCGGGCCGAGAAATGCTTCGTAGTGGCGCGGTTCTCCGGAGTGGATTGCGTAGCCGTTGCGGCTGACGACATCGCTCGTCTGTTCCGTCATGTGATCGTGGTTGCCGGGAATTACATGCACGGGGATTGGTGTGTCGAAAATTGCTTCGCGGAACTCGCGGTATTGCTCGCGGAGGCCGTGGTCGGTCAGGTCACCGGTGATGATCGCGGAATGCAGGTCCGGTTGGTCTTCGACGATCTTGGTCAGCAATGTAGACAAACGTTCACCCGTGCCAAGTTCCGCGGGCTGCGGATAGTTGCCGCCATCACCGATGTGCGTGTCCGTGAGATGAGCGAAGCGAAGCGGAAGCGTTACTGGGGACGCCTGCAGGGTGAAGGTCACCTCGGATTCGCGACCGTCGAAGTACCATTGGTTGCATCGCCAACCCACCGGACGCACCACAAACACGAAACGCGCGTCCGTCTCCAGCTGGAACCTCCCGTCGGCCGCAGTATGCACGACGGTGTTCCCGTCGCTTACCCGGATGTCCGCCAGCGGGTTGCCGTCGGTGTCGGTGACCTGTCCGTTCACGATCTTCGCTCTCTGTCTATGGGGCTCGAGCCGGATCAGATCCGGTGGGAGTTGACGAGTTTCTCGGCCTCGTCACGCCGTTCCGTCGCGCCGCTGACTCGGATCGTGAGCACGCTGTAGATGGCATCGAGAAGTGAGAGATGCACGATTCTGCTGGTCATCGCCTCCACTCGATGCCGCGTCTCCGAGCTCCCCGCGACGATCAGCGCGTGTGCGATCTCTGTGAGCGGGGATGTGAGGAAGCTCGTGATGCCGATGACTTTCGCTCCTGAATTGGCAGCGGTGCGCGCCGCCTCGAGCGTCGTTTTCGTCGATCCCGTGTGGCTGATGACAAAGCAGACGTCGCGCTCATCAAGGCCCTGGACGGCGACGTGTTGGGCGATGAAGTCGGGGGTGAACGTCGCGTCGAGTCCGAGGGCCGTAAGTCGATAGGCTGCGTCTGAGGCAAGCGGAGCGGACGTGCCCACTGCTACGAACCGAATGCGTCGGGCCGATGCTAGGGCGTCGACGATGGTCGTCACGTCGCTGAGGTCGATGTGAGTGGCGGTTGCTTCCAGTGCGTCCGCGCTTTCACGCAGAGTCCCCCGCACAGTGCTCATGAGTGGATCCTCTGCATCGGTCGGGCCCGGGCTATCGGGCGGGGTTTCGCGCGAGAGTAGGAGCTTGAACTCTTGGAAGCCATGCAGACCGAACCTCTGGCAGAACCGCACAACTGACCCGACCGACGTTCCAGATATCTGGGCGAACTCCGTCACGGAGCTCGTCATGACGACACGCGGATCGGCGTGGATCGAGCGCGCAACTCGCTTCTCCGATTCGGAGAACGATGCACTTGCAAGGCGGATCTGCTCGAGCAGAGGTTGTCCGTCGCCGCGCCAAAGGCGTGAGGATGAAAGATCGGTTCTGGTCACGTCGCCCAAATTAGGAGGACCAGATGTCGCATCGGTGGCGTCCGACCAAACCGTGGATGAACACTCCACGCCAAAACTGTGATGGAAATTTCATCCAGTGCGACGCGTCAACCGCCGCTTTCCGGGTGCTTCTCGCCTCCCCAGCTTTCCTGCACCACACCCCCGAATGTCCGGGATCCAAGGCATGACGGACATCGACATGCGTTGACAATCAAAAGCTTTTCGAGACACGCGAAGCCTCCCTCGAGCCTCAGGAACTAACGGTGGAATTCCGGGTCACATTTGTCTTGGAAACATGTCTCACCGCGAAGTGTCTTTGCGTCGACGTTTCTAGCTATTTCCAAGGCAGAATGGAGCCGTGAGACATCTTGGATATACGCGGGTCAGCACCAGAAGCCAAGACGCAAAGTTGCAGGTTGAGGCTCTGGTCAAATCGGGCGTGCAGGAGCGGGACATTTTTGCCGACGTCACCTCGGGCAGTCGGACCGCGATCTCACGCCCCGGGATGAAGAAGCTCCTCGAGCACGCCCAGCCCGGCGACACCGTCGTCGTGTGGCGAGTCGATCGCCTCGGAAGATCCTTGATCGATGTGCTGAACACGGTGAAGCTGCTCCGAGGGCGTGACATACAGGTGAAGAGCATCTCGGATGGGATTGACCCGTCGACGACGTCGGGCCGGCTGATGCTGAACATGCTTGCCACCTTGGCCGAGTATGAACGCGAGCTGATCACCGAGCGTGTGAACGCAGGAATCACAGCCGCTCGAAATGGGGGCACCAAGTTTGGTCGGCCTTTGTCCGATCCTGTGGTTGTAGCGGACAAACTCAAGCTCGTCTCCGAGGCCCGGGCGAAGGGCCGCACCGCGGAGGATGCGGCAAAGCTCGTCGGGTGGAGCCGAGCCACTTTGTACCGGCATCAGCAAGCCTCTGCGGCCCGCGAGAGCACCACCGTGTAGGTGACTCGTGGATGCGGCCGAGCGGTGGCGTGTTCTTCGGCTGCATGTCGAAGACCAGATCCCGCTCGCCGTCCTCGCTCGGGAAACAGGGATCTCCGCTCGGACTCTGCAGCGTTGGAACCAGCTCTATCGAGCAGGCGGCGTCGCATCCCTCGACCCTCATGCGCGTATGGACAAAGGTGTCCGCCGAACCTCAGCAGAGACGGTCGCGTTCATCGAACAGCTGGCACTCACTCGGCCGCGCCCGAGTGTCGCCACGCTGCATCGTCTCGCCGTCACTGATGCGCAGGCGCGTGAGCTGCGGGCTCCGAGCTATGCGACCGTGCGGCAGATCGTCCAGGCCCTCGATCCGGCTCTTGTCACTTTGGCGCTGGAGGGGCCGGCCTCGTACCGAGACAAGCACGAGCTCGTCTTCCGGCGCCGTGCTGAACACCCGAACCAAACTTGGCAGTCCGACCACACTGAACTCGACATCCTCATCGTCGGCGCTGACGGTAAACCTGACCGGCCGTGGCTGACGACCGTGATGGACGACTACTCCCGTGCGATCTGCGGGTTCATGGTGTTCAGCGGTGCACCCTCAGCTATCAACACAGCCCTCGCCCTCCGGCAGGCGATCTGGCGGAAGACCGACCCCGCGTGGGCGATGTGCGGCATCCCCGACATCCTGCACGTCGACCACGGCTCCGACTTCATCAGCCACCACCTCGAACGAACCGCGATCGCCCTGCATGTCAGGATCATCCACTCAACCGTCGGCAGGCCTCAGGGGCGCGGCAAGATCGAGAGGTTCTTCGGCACGATCAACACGGAACTCCTGAGCGCACTACCTGGCTACCTTGGACCCGGCAGTCGGGCACCTACGCCTGTCCTCGACCTTGCCGGTCTCGATCGTGCTATCGGCCAGTTTATTGGCACCTACAACGACCGGCCCCATAGTGAGCTGGGGATCTCGCCGCGGGACGCTTGGGTTGCAGACGGATGGCTGCCACGGATGCCCGACAGCTTCCAAGAGCTCGACGGACTTCTCCTCACTGTTCCGAAGAACCGAGTCGTGCAACGCGACGGTATCCACTTCCAAGGCCAGCGCTACCTCGCCCCCACTCTTGCCCCGTTCGTCGGCCACACCATCACGATCCGGTACGACCCCCGCGACATCTCCGAGATCCGGGTCTATGACCGGGACACGTTCATCTGTACCGCTATCGATGAAGCCCACCCCAACCTGCGCCTCAGTCTTCGCGACATCGAAACGGCTCGCCGCGCCCGTCGCAAGCAGCTGCGGCGAGCCATCAACGACCGCATCCCGACCGTTGCCACCCGTGAGGAACCTCGCATCCCCGAACCCACAAAGCGGCGGCCGAAGCTGCGCACCTACGAAGAGGACGAGTGATGAACCAAGCATTTATCGTCACCAAAGAACACCGACGTTTCACCGAGTTCGCCAACGCCGTGCGGAAAGAGAAGACCATCGGGATCTGCCACGGCGCTGCAGGCGTGGGAAAGACCAACTCCGCTCGTCGGTACGCGAATTGGGACGCGCTCGAGGCGTACATCAACGAGTGGGGTCCGCGTGGGGAGCACGACGCGAAGCACTACGCCCTCGCGAACCGATTTCGAACGGTCTTCTACACGCCAGAAGTCCTCTGCCGACCAAAGGACCTCATGAGGGCTCTGTTGCAAAGATTGGCGGCAGTCAGAGGTAGGCTGTCGCTCTGCGCCGATCAGGCGGCTGCTGCGAAATGGTGGTTGAGCATGCCCATGGCCTCCGTCAGCGCCGAGGGCCCAATGCCAAAAGCTCTCTCCACAAGGCGCACCTCGCCCCTGATGCCGGGCTGCAGGCACCAGGGGCGAGCCTGTCCTTTGCGCAGGGCTCGCATGACTTCGAATCCCTTGATCGTGGCATAGGCCGTGGGGATCGATTTGAAACCGCGCACCGGCTTGATCAGTATCTTGAGCTTTCCGTGATCGGCCTCGATCACGTTATTGAGATACTTCACCTGCCGGTGGGCCGTCTCCCGGTCCAGCTTTCCTTCGCGCTTCAATTCGGTGATCGCTGCACCATAGCTCGGCGCTTTGTCGGTATTGAGCGTGGCAGGCTTTTCCCAGTGCTTCAGGCCTCGCAGGGCCTTGCCCAGGAACCGCTTCGCTGCCTTGGCGCTGCGGGTCGGCGACAGGTAGAAATCGATCGTGTCGCCCCGCTTGTCGACTGCCCGGTACAGGTAGGTCCACTTGCCCCGCACCTTGACGTAGGTTTCATCCAGGCGCCAGCTCGGATCAAAGCCACGCCGCCAGAACCAGCGCAGCCGCTTCTCCATCTCCGGGGCGTAGCACTGGACCCAGCGATAGATCGTCGTATGGTCGACCGAAATGCCGCGTTCCGCCAGCATTTCCTCAAGGTCGCGATAGCTGATCGGATAGCGACAATACCAGCGCACCGCCCACAGGATCACATCACCCTGGAAATGGCGCCACTTGAAATCCGTCATCGTTCCGTCCGTCCAATCTCCGCCAAGCATGCTCAAGCTTCACGATTTTTGCAACAGAGCCGATCTGCCCACTTCCTTTTCGGAACCCCGCCCGGTTATGCGGCGGGAGCCTCTTCCCGGGGTTTGATTGCGGTGTCTAGACGCACCAAAGTCACCCAGGAAGAGGTCCTGTAATGAAGTTAGACGGAGAAGTCATGGAAATACTTGAGGCATACGATCTGACTGGATCGTTGCGCGCGACCGCGGAGCTGACCGGTTGCTCGCACCACACCGTTGCGCGGCATGTTGCCGCTCGCGATGCCGGGAGACCGATCGCCGAGCCGGCGTTCCGGGGCCGGGTCACGGACCCGTTCCTGCCTAAGATCGAGGAATGGGTCGAGAAGTCTCTGGGCAAGATCCGGGCTGATAAGGCTCACGACAGGCTCGTCGCGCTGGGCTATGAGGGCTCTGAACGCTCGACCCGCCGGGCGGTCGCGCAGGTCCGCGCCGCTTACCGGCTCGGCCACGTCCGGGTGCACCGCCCCTGGATAACGGAGCCGGGGATGTGGTTACAGTACGACTTTGGCGACGGCCCGGTGATCGACGGGAAGAAGACGGTGTTGTTCGTGGCGTGGTTGGCGTGGTGTCGGTTCCGGATCGTCATTCCGCTGCGGGACCGGACCGCGCCGAGCGTGTTCGCGGCGTTGGATCGCACGTTTAGGACCGCTGGCGGCGCCCCGACCTATGTGCTGACCGACAACGAGAAAACGGTCACCGTGTCGCACATCGCCGGGGTCCCGGTGCGGAACCAGCAGACGGTGGACTTCGCCCGCCACTACGGGGTGACAGTGTTGACCTGTCAGCCGGCGGATCCGGCGTCCAAGGGCGGGGTGGAGTCCTCGGTGAAGCTCGCCAAGGCCGACATCGTCCCCAAGGACACGAACCTGTTACCCGAGTACGCCTCGTTCGCCGAGGTGGAAGCGGCGTGCGACGCGTTCATGGACCACGTCAACAACCGGGAACACCGCGCCACCCGGCGGAAGCCCGCGGCGATGCTCGAGGAAGAACAGCTCCGGCTGCACCGGGTCCCCGACACCGCGCACACGGTCGCGTTCGGGCTCTCGCGCAGCGTCCCGGACAACACCCCGATGGTCACGTTCGAGAATGGCCAGTACTCCGTCCCCGCTCACCTGCTCGGCGGCCGCGTGTTCGTCCGCTCCCACGGTGTCGGCACCGACGAGCAGGTCATCGTCGTGCACGTCGGCTCCGACGGCCCCGTCGAAGTCGCGCGGCATAACCGGGCCCGGCCGGGCAGTCCCGCGATCGATGACGCGCACTTCCCCGACCATCGGGAGAAGGTCCCGGGCGATTACACGATCAAGGCCAGGAGCGCCGCGGAGGCCGAGTTCCTCGGCATCGGCGCCGGCGCTCACGCCTGGCTGCTGGAAGCGGCCGCGGTGGGCACGGCGCGGATGAACGTGAAGATGGCCGAAGCGGTCGCGGTGGCGAAGATCAGCGGCACAGCCCAGGTCGACGCTGCGTTGGGTGAGGCGGCCACCTACGGGCGGTTCGCGACCGGTGACCTCGCGTCGATCCTCAACGCGGCCGTCTCCAAGGGCAAGGCGCACCGAGCCGATGAGAAAGCGTCGCTGGCGCAGGGCACCGCCGGCTGGGCGGCGATCGGGCAGCCCGTCACGCCCGGGGTCGACCTTGCCGTCACGGATGATCTGGAGGAGAGCGCGTGAGCGTCACCCAGGCTGCCGCGCCCGTCCTCCCCGCTGACCTCGAAGCGTTGATGCGGCAGTTAAAGATGCCCTACGCTCGCGCGTTGGCGCCGGAGCTGATCGCGACCGCGAAGTCCCAGCGGTGGGAACCGGCCGAGGTCATCAAGGCCCTCTTCGTCGAGGAGGTCACCGGCCGGGCCCGGTCCATGCTCGCCACGAGGCGCAAGGCCGCCGGGTTCCCGACCGGGAAGACCTTCGACACCTGGGACGAGTCCGCGTCCTCGATCCCGGTCCCGACGCAACAGGCACTGCGGACCCTGGAATGGATCGGCCGGAAGGAGAACGTCGTCGTCTGCGGGCCATCGGGCACGGGGAAGACGTTCTTCCTCGAGGCCCTCGGGCAACAGGTTGTCGAGGCCGGGATGCGGGTCGCGTGGTTCCGGCTCGAGGATCTCGGCGCGTTGGTCCGCGCGCACCGCTCCGATGACTCCGTCAGCCGGGTCGTGGCCCGGATCCTCCGCGCGGATCTGATCGTCGTCGATGACATCGGGCTACTCGAAGTCGGTGCGGACGCCGCCGAGGGCCTCTATCGACTCGTCGATGCCGCCTACGAGAAACGTTCCATCGCGGTGTCCTCGAACCTGCACCCCGCTGGGTTCGACGAACTCATGCCCAAGACCCTCGCGACGGCGACCGTCGACCGGCTGTTGCACCACGCGCACGTCTGCCAGACATCGGGCGACTCCATCCGGCTGACCCAGGCCCTCGCCGGGAAAGGAGTCACCGCGATGAACTAAACGACGACGCCCTCGACATGGCCAACGCCACCAACACCCTGGTGGGCAGATCTGTTGGCCATGAGTGGGCAGTTTCCGTGGCCACCAGCGGGCATTTCTGCTGGCCGCCCACGGGCAGTTCCTATTGGCCATTGACACCCGCTAGTGGGCGAGGCGATGATCTCTCTCGTGGCAGGCTCCGGAGAGACGCGGTTCCAGCTCGAAGCGACGATGAGCCGGTTCATCCATCTCGCGGTGCTGGATGCTCTGTGCTCGGCGCTCGCGGCGGAAGACCCCGGTCGGACGCGACGTGGTTCGGAGTTGTCGGCCAAGGCGAAGCAGATCCACGGGGTGTAATCGCGGTGCGGGCCAACGGATTCCCCGCATGACAGAAGCGGCGCAACCCGAAGGTTGCGCCGCTTCTGTCATGCGGGATGCGTGGGGCCTCAGGGTAAGACGGCGGTCGGCTCTGACAGTGCTTTGAGGCTGATGTCGCTGAGGACGCCGTAGTGGTCGCTCGCGGTGGGGTACTCCGCGAACACCACCTTGCTGTTCGTGATCACACTCTCCACGAGTCCGTGATTCTCGGTCGACCCGGCGAAGATGTAGTCGATACGGCGGTGGTGCGGTTCCTGCACCAAGTAGTTCGGGACGATGCCCTGGCCGTCGACGACGGTGCGTGCGACCCACGGGTTGTCCGTGGTCCAGGTGTAGCCGGGAGTGCCGTCGCCCGCGATGGCGAAGGTGTCGCGGAACGCGGCACTGCGGCCGTTGACCGCGGACTTCCCTGTGTAGAAGCGGATGCAGTCCTGGTCGGGCGCCGCGTCGAAGTCGCCGGCGAGGATGGTCGGCGCGACCTGGCGGCGGCGCTCTTCGAGCTCTGTCACGAATAGCGCCTGCTCGACGCGGGCTGCCTCATCGGTGAACTTCCAGCTCGGACGTGCGCCGAGGAAGAGCATGTCGACGCCGATGGGGAGCGGGAGCACCATCTCCCAGACGTGCGGTCCGTTCGCTGCCGGGAGCGTGTGGATGTCGACGCTCTTCGGCTCCCACCGTGTGCCGACGGCGGTGCCCCAGGGGAGCCAACCGATCTCGCGGTAGTCCGAGGCGTGGTGCCAGTGCAGGGGGGAGCTGTCCTTAACGATCTGGTAGGCGTCACGCTCCGGGGTGCGCAGGACCTCCCCCAGGAAGACGATGTCGGCGTCGTGCTCCTCGAGGCCCTGGAGCAGGAGTGCGTCGCGTTCGGCGCGATCACGCGGGTCCATCCAGATGTTCAGGGTGAGCACGCGGAGATTCATGGTGTCGGTCATGCTTCCACGCTAACCATCATCCGTGAACGAAGTTCCACATCGAAGTGAACAGTGGAAGTTGCGTCAATCCTCCGCATGCAGGTCGGCCTGCACGTCGAGTTCCACACGGTCAGCGCGGAAGCGCGCGAGGCTGTACTGCAGCGGCGTCCCATCCGGAAGCGTGTCGAGCGAACGGACGACGAGGACCGTCGACCCGGGAGGGAGGCCGAGATCCGTGTTTTCCGCGCCTGTCGCGACTCGAGCGCTGACGCGGCTCCAGGAGCGGACGTAGTCGTCGACGCCGACGGCCCTCAGGGCGCGGGTCACCGAACCGGTGGAGGCGAGCTGTGTCTCGAATCCTGGGACCAGGCCGGGCGCCATCCACGCTGTTGAGCGGGCGATGGTGCTTCCTCGGAGATCGGTCGCCGCGTCGACGCGCAGGGCCCCTCCCGCGCCGAGCCGAAGTCGCTCGCGAGCGTCGTCCGGAACCTCGCGCACCAGCTCTGCGGCAAGGAGTCTCCGCGTGGAGACATCGTGGTCGCCGATGCTCTCACTGAGCCTGGTGCGCAGGCGGATCCGGTGGACGAGGACGGTGTGAGGCACGACGAACGTGCCGACGCCTTGTCTCGTCACGATCAGCTCTTCGCCGGCGAGGGTCGACAGCGCCTGGCGCACGGTATTGCGGTTCACGCCGAAACGTGCGGCCATCTCGGCCTCAGTTGGCAGTCGAGCGTCCGGTGACAGGGTGCCGTCGAGGATCTCGCTGCGCAGCTGATCGGCGATCAGGCGCCACGTCGCGTATCCGGTCGAAGAGCGGTGAGAGATGGTCATCGTCTCCGTACATTACCGTCCGCATCGCTCGCTTCCGATCCGTACCACTGACATTCATGTTTCGGACATCTACTGGTCATCTAGAAAACTAGACAACATTGCGGTGTCGCTTCTAGGCTCGAATCATCCAGAAACCTGGACAACCAAGGAGGCAGTAGTGACGAGTCCAACTGATCACGTCGCGGAGCGACAGAGGTGGATGCGAGTACTCGCACTCGCTAGCACCTCTCAGCTCTCCGATGCCTGGGCGGCCCAGCCGATCACACCGAAGGTGGACACGGTCCGCGGGCCGGAGGCGGGGCTCGTCATGGTGCGCGGCCGTGCCGGCGCCGGCGGGGACCGATTCAACCTCGGCGAAGCCACTGTCGTCCGCGCGACTCTCCGCGTGCACGGAGCGCCGCTCGAGCACGAGCGAGTCGGCACGTCCTACGCGCTGGGAACCGACGTCGACCACGCGTGGTTCGCTGCCGCCTTCGACGGACTCCTCCAGGACGCAGGGCAGCGAGAGCGAGTCCTTGCCGACGTCATCACCCCGCTGGCTCAGGCGCAGCGGCGCGAAGACGACGCGCGGGCGGCCGACGCGCGCAGCACCAAGGTCGACTTCTTCACCGTCGCAAGGGAGCACGCATGATCACCTCATCGGAGAGCGGCACGGCCGCCCCTGCCCCGGGCTTCGCTGACCCGACCCGCGAGGCGCAGAGCGTTTTCCGGGCGATCCTCGACGCGCTGGCTCACCCGGGCCAGCGATACTCCATCCAAGGCCCGGCCAAGGCGCCTGCCTCTCTGGGCCCGGGCCTGGCGGCCGTCGCGATGACGATCCTGGACGAGCAGTCTCCGGTCGCCCTCCATGAGGCGCTCGCTCACGACGCTTCCGCAGTGCACTACTTGTCGTTCCACACGGGTGCACGTCTCGCCACCTCCATCGGTGCCGCTGACTTCGTCTTCGCCACCCCGGACTCCTTCCCGGACCTGGAGGCGCTCGCTCACGGAAGCGACGAAGCGCCCCATCGCTCGGCGACCATCATCCTCGACGCTCGCGCCCGCGGGGAGGGTGATCGGTTCACGGGCGTGGGCCCGGGTATTGACGGCATCGTCGAGATCGATGCTCCATGGGTGCCCACGGGATTCGCAGACGTCTGGGCGAAGAACGCGTCGCTCTTCCCCCGCGGTGTCGACCTGCTGGTCGTCGATGACAACTCGGTTGTCGCTCTTCCCCGCACCACGCGGCTTATCGCCGCATCCATCCCTGGATCGGAGGCCTGATGTACGTCGCAGTCAAGGGCGGGTGGGCTGACCCCGTGATGTAGGTCCAGTCGTTGTGTGAGTCCTCTTGATGCTCGCTGCTGCGGGCAGGAAGACTGGTCTCATCATGACGAACACGAGGAAGCGGCACACGCCTGAGCAGGTCGTGCGCAAGCTCGGACAGGCCGACCGGATGCTGGCCGATGGCGCGGACGTCGCGGCGGTGTGCCGCGAGCTGGGCGTGTCGGAACAGACGTACTACCGGTGGCGCAACCAGTACGGCGGGCTCAAGGCCGACGACGCCAAGCGCCTCAAGGAGCTCGAGAAGCAGAACGCCACCCTCAAGCGTCTGCTCGCTGAAGCAGAGCTGGAGAAGGCGGCGCTGAAGGAGCTGGCAGAGGGAAACTTCTAGGCCCGGGCAGGAGGCGCGCCGCCGTCGCTCACCTCATCGCGAAGATGCGGGTGAGCGAGCGGATGGCGTGCCGGCTGACCGGGCTATCCAGGTCCGCCTACCGGCGCACCCTCAAGGCCGATACCGTCGCCGACCCCGACGCCGCCTTGCGTGAATGGCTGCGCGGTTACGCGAAGAAGCACCCCCGCTGGGGCTACCGGCGCGCGTACCACGACGCCCGCGGCGAGGGCTGGCAGGTCAACCACAAGAAGATCCAGCGGCTATGGCGCGAGGAAGGCCTACGCGTGCCCCAGCAACGTCGCCGTAAGCGCATCGGCTCCTCGACCGCGGACGCCCCCAAGGCGTGCGCCCCGAACGTGGTGTGGGCCATCGACTTCCAGTTCGACGTCGACGAGGCCGGGCGTCCGATCAAGATCGCGTCGATCGTGGACGAGCACACCCGGGTCTGCCTCGGCGGCCTCGTGGAACGCTCCATCACCGCCGACCGTCTCACCGACCATCTCGACGACCTCGTCAAGCTGCACGGCCCGCCCGCGGTCCTCAGAAGCGACAACGGGCCCGAGTTCATCAGCCAGGCGATCGCCGACTGGGCCGGCACCCGCACCGGCTTGTCGTACATCCCGCCCGGCTCGCCGTGGCTCAACGGCTACGTCGAGTCGTTCAACTCCCGCCTGCGCGACGAGTGCTTGAACATCAACAGCTTCTACTCACTGCTGCACGCCCAGGTCGTCATCGGCGACTGGAAAGTCGAGTACAACACCGTGCGACGCCACTCGGCGCTGGGCTACCTCACCCCGGCCGACTATGCTCGCCACTGCACCCACGAAATGGAACCCGACGACTCACACAGAGACCGGACCTAACAACGGGGGCGGCCCA
>NZ_JAZDCG010000038.1:0-28271 GCF_036321705.1 Brachybacterium sp. J144 | reverse complement strand
GGCTCTTCGCGGTTCGTGGTGAATGACCCTGCTGTGGCGGGTATTCACGCTACGGTTTTCGCGGCGCTGGTCAGCAGGATACGCATCCGGTAGTTCTCGGCGTTGCGGAAGCCACGGCCGATGCGTTTGATGTTCTTGATGCCGGTGTTCGCGGCCTCGACTCGAGCGGTGGTCGCGCCGGTGACGATGAGGACCTCGATCGCGTCCCACCAGGTCACGACGGTGTCGTAGAGCTTGGTCGCCTCGGGCATATTCGCGATCTGCACGAAGTAGCCCATCCGCATCCGTTCCTCCCAGGCCTGAGCCAGGGTGTCGGTCGCCAATAGGCGACGGAGCTGCTCCTTGATGCCCCAGGCGGCGGAGAGCTCGTCGGTGGGGTCATCGGTGCGGAACACCCTCTCCAACCGCTCCCACGCCCTCGGGGTGAGGGTGTCAGCGCCGCGCAGCAGGAGCATCCGGTGCGCCCAGGCCGGGTCATCCTTCCGACCCCGGCGACCGTGATGGGTGCGGGCTAGGCGTTGCCGCACGGCGGTGACCATGTCGTTCCCGAGCTTGACGAGGTGGAACTTGTCGACCGAGACCGCAGCGCGGGGCAGGTAGGTCCGCAGTGCTTTGCGGAACGCGGCCGAGGGATCGATGGCGACGATCTCGATCCGCTCCCGCCAGTCCTCAGAGCGCTGGGCAAGCCAGTCCCCGACGGCGGTGGAGTCCCGGCCGTCGACGACGCCGAGGACCTGTCCGGTGGTCAGGTCGACCAGGGTCGTCATCCATGGCTCGAACCGTCTCCAGGCACCTTCATCGGTGCGGAACCAGCGCACCGACCGGTAGCGGTGCTCATCGATGCCCAGGCGCGTCACTGGCACGTCCTCGGCGGCGGGGAGGACCACTGCGGCCGCCGCCAGCGCGGACTGGACCAGCCACCACGAGACGCCATGGGCCCGGGCGACCTCGGAGGCAGCCCGGCCCGAGGTGAGCACCGCGGAGACGACCTGATCCCGCAGCCGGGTCGTCGAACGCGCACGGTAAGGGACCTGATCGGTGGCTTCCCAGAACGTGCGCCGGGCGCAGGCCGGCTCGAGGCAGAACCAGCGCCGCTTGGCCCACACCACCTCCACCGCCCCGGCCACGGGGACGTCGCGCACCTTCTGGGACCGGCGGGAGTGGACCTTGGTCGCGAGCACCCCGCAGGACGGACAGCCCGGCGGCTCGATGGATTCGATCACCACTCGACGGCCTCCGTCGGGCAGGTCGATCGCGTCTGTGACGCGGTAATCGGGCAAGTTGAAGATCGTGCTCGCAGCATCACGCTGCGAACCAGTATTCTCGTGCACAGGCTCGTGGTCCTCTGAGGTGTGGATGTCTTGACAACACCCATCACAGCAGGACCACGGGCCGTTCTACGCCAGCGACGCGACGCTCTCCTTCACCACGAACCTTGAAGAGCCAGGTACGGAGGCCCCGTCCTCAGTGCTATGAGGACTTCCCCTGCTCTGCCGAGGCGGGATCCCCCTACCTGTGTGTCCTCAGGGGATCGCCCGCGCCACTATCTCGCCCATCGGCATGGCCACTTGGTACCCTCATCACATTTGGTGCCCGGGACGACGGCGTCCGAGCACACCAGCTCGACGAGGAGCTCTATGAACGTCTCTGCCACGCGACAATCTGCACCGCAGACCCATCTGGCGATGCCCGACCATGTCCAGTTGCGCCGCATCGTCGGCGAGTTCGCGAGAGATCTGGCTGGTCAATTCGACCTCGACCAGCTCCTCGAGCGAATCCTCCGGCGCGCCGTGTCCCTACTGGAGTCCTCGAGCGGATCCATTGCTCTCGTCGACGAACGCTCAGGGACCTACACGAAGATGGTCGACCTCAGCGTCGGCTGCCAGGCCGGCGAGACCTTCCCGATCGGCGAAGGAGTGACCGGGGAGGTGGTGCGCGCGCGATCAGGCGTGATCTTTGACGAGTACGCAGCGGTCTACCGAGGGCACATCGACCCGACGACCACTCGCTATCGCTCGGCGGTGATTGCCGTCCCGATGCTGCATGGGGAGAACGTGATCGGAGTCTTCGTCGTCTTCGGCGCGGGGGCTGACACAGTCTTCACCACACGTGATCTCGCCTTGCTGGAGCTGTTCGCCGACCATGCGGCGCTGGCTCTCGTGAATGCGGAAGCCCATCGTCAGACGGTCGAGCGCATGCGCACCGCAGTGATCGCCGGTGAGCGCGAGCGCACCGTACGCGACCTGCATGAGACCCTCAGCACTAACCTCACCCGGCTGGTCGCCCACCTCGGTGCCGCCCAAGCTCTCGACGCCGTAATCGATGCCAACAGAGTGGGCGAGCACATCCATCTGGCCCTTGAATCCGCCGAGGCTGCGCTCGAGGATACCCGGCGGACCACGATCGACTCCGTGGCCGACAGCCTCGGCGGCCGCACCCTCCACGACGCCGTGCGCGCCGAACTGGACTGGATAAAGTCCACGAGCGGAGCACACACTTCGCTCGTGCTCGTGGGCGACGAGCGACCGATCGCGAACGACACGGTGCACCAGACCTTCCGGATCGTCCAAGAACTGCTAAACAACGTGGTCCGCCATGCCCAGGCGACAAAGGTGCGTGTGGGTCTGCTGTATGAGCCCTTGGCCTTCACGGTGATGGTCGAGGACGATGGTGTCGGCTTCGAGGTCGCGACGGCGCTCGCCACCGAGGATCCGCCGCTCCGCCAGGGCCTGCGCCAGGTCCGTTCCCGGACGCAGCAGATCGGTGGGGATCTCTCCGTGACCTCCACACCGGGATGGGGAACCCAAGTACGCGTCCAGCTTCCGGATACGCCGAGCCGCAGCGAGGATTCGCAGGCCCGTCGGATCCGGGTCCTGATCGCCTGTCGCTGGCCGGTGGATCGTTCTGGGATCGCGCGCCTAGTGAACCTTGCCGAGCCGAGCCTGCACGTGGTCGGGGAACTCGATGATCCCTCGACTCTCGTCTCGACCTGTGATCTGCTCGCGCCCGACATCGTGGTCGCGGACATCGAGGTTCTATCGGGGGTGGATCGAGATGCGGAGGGAAACCTGCATCTGCCGGGAGATCCTTCAGTCGTGGTCTCGAACGCGGCTCCCAACGCTGGAACGTATCGCGCGGGCACGCGGTTCCGAGCCAAGGGGTATCTCAGCCATCACGCGACGGGAGAGCAGATCGTCCGCACCCTGATCGCTGCCGGTCGTGGGGAGATCCTTCTGGATGCCGAGAACGCCGCGTGGCTGACCCAGAGCGCCGACCCCTCTGCGGAAGCGCTCACGGCCCGCGAACACGAGGTGCGAGACCTCGTGAGCCAGGGGATGCCGGACAAGGAGATCGCTACCGCCCTTCATATTTCGGTCAAGACCGTGGAGAAGCATGTCGGTTCGCTGCTGCGAAAGACCGGGGTGCGCAATCGGACCATGCTCGCCCAGCTCGATCTTGCACAGTTCAAACAGATGTAGGAGAGATGTGGGGTGTCATGGGTGACTCCTGAACTATCCGACCATCAGCAAGGCTGCAACCAGCAGGGGCGAGAGGAGAGCGACCACCGGCGCCGTGATCGCCATCGCAAGAGCTGAATATGCTGCTGCCCGAGGTTCGGACTGGAGCATCGCCGAGGTGCCGATCCCATGGGACACAACACCCATCGCTAGCCCACGCACACGCGGGTCGTGCACCCGCGCCGCCGTTAGTACCGGACCCAGGGCCATCGCCCCTAGGATCCCCGCAAGGATCGTGAGCACCGCGGAGAGCGCCGGCTCCCCGCCGATCTTCTCGGAGACTGCGATCGAGACCGGCGTGGTGGCGGTCTTCGGAGCCATAGACAAGGCCGCCGCCGCGCTCCCTCCGAGCACGTGCACCACGAGATACCCGGTGACCACAGCAGCAGTTGCGCCCGCCACGACAGAGGCGAGAACAGCGATCAAGGAGCCTCGCATGCGCTGTGCCTCCCGATGCAGCGGCACCGCAAGGGCCACGGTTGCCGGTGCGAGCAGGAATCCGATCATCTCTCCCCCCGTCATGTACGTCTGATAGTCCACGCCCGTCAGGGCGAGGCCGAGGCAGGTCAGAAGGATCGAGAGGAAGACCGGATTGGCGAGCGGGTGCCCATGCACCCAGGTCGCGATCCGATTCGCCAGGAGGAAGGCTCCCAGGGTGAGGCCGACCCCGAAGACCGGGGAATCGGTGAGCACACGCCAGAGTTCGTGCAGTATCGACATCACGATGCTCTCCTCGAACGGAACCCGTTCTGGGCCTTGAGGGCGAACCGGGAGACCACCGCGGTGACGGCCAATCCTGCGGCCCAGGACAGGACGAGACCGGCCAGCAGCGGCAGGGCATCGAGCCGGATCCTCGCCACGAGCACGATCACCCCGGTGCCCGCGGGGACGAAGAGCAACGGGAGCAGCGCCAGCAGACGGTCGGAGACGCGGATGGCTGCGAGCCCCTCTCCGTGGCCCTGCCTGTCTCCCTTCACGTGTCCTTTCACGGACAGCACGATCAGCAGGAGCATCATCCCGAGGATCGCCCCGGGGACGGGAACCCCGGCCAGGGCGACCACCAGATCTCCGAGAGCGAGGCAGGCGAGGATCTGCACAAATCCGAAGATCAGCGTGAGAAGGCTGCTATACAGCGAATCGCGTTGCGCTGCGTCGGGGCCTTCCTCCCGCTCCGTTCGGGTACGGGGTGCGTCCTCCGGTGTCATCGGGGCCTCCTCATCGAAACCTTCAGCGTGCCTGAAGGGCTCCGCGATTACCCTTCCGTTCGCGGCGGGAGCGGACAAGGCGGATTTTCCCTACCTCCGGCGTAGGGCTCTTCCCGATGTGCACACCCCGCGGGCTTCCCTAGCGTGGAGCACAACCGCGGCGCATCACCCGCAGCGGCGACTCGAAGAATCCAGTCGGAAGAATCCTCCAGTCGAAGGAGACTGCAGCTATGGCTCAGAGCACTGTTCAGACACTCGTCAGCCCTGGTCGGTACGTCCAGGGGCGCGGCGCGCTCGCACAGTTCGGCGAAAACCTCGCCCGCGTCGGCAAGAAGCCCCTCATTATCTCGGATGCCTTCGTCCGCGAGCTCGTCGGCGACCGTGTCGTCGCGAGCCTCGAGGCAGCCGGGCTGCCTGTCATCTGGGAGGAGTTCAGAGGCATTCCCCATCCCGGGGAGATCGCCCGGTTCGTGGAGTTCATCAAGCAGCACGACGCCGATGTGGTTGTCGGCGTGGGTGGCGGAAGCGCCATCGATGTCGCGAAGGCCTCGGGGCACGAGACTGGCATCCGGTGGGTCACGGTACCGACGGCGGCATCCACGGACGCGCCCACCTCCGCGCTCGGCGTGATCTACACCGCCGAGCACAACTTCCTGGAGTACCGGATCTTCCCCCACAACCCCGACCTCGTCCTTGTGGACGTCGATGTCATCGCGGCGGCACCACCCGTCTTCCTCGCGGCAGGTGTCGGGGATGCGCTCGCGACCTGGCTCGAGGCCAAAGCCGTGGCGGAGTCCTTCTCCGACACCATCGCGGGTGACCTCGCGACAGTCACCGGGACGGCTCTCGCGAAGCTCTCCTGGGAGATCATTTGGGAGAATGCGCTTCCTGCGATGGACGCAGTGCGCCATGGGCTGATCACTCCCGCGGTCGAGAAGCTCACGGAGGCGAACATCCTGCTTTCGGGTCTTGGCTTTGAGTCGGGTGGCCTTGCTGCAGCGCATGCGATCCACAACGGCCTCACGCAGGTGCCCCAGACCCACGGGCTCATGCACGGCTTCAAGGTGAACATTGGTAGCCTCACCCAGCTCGTCCTGGAAGGTGCCCCGTACCAGGACATCGTTGACTTCATCGAGTTCACGACTCGCGTGGGGCTGCCCACGACCCTCACCGAGGTCGGCATCGATGTGGACGACATCGACACGATCACCAAGGTCGCCGAGGGTGCGACGGCGGAGGGCGAGACCATCCACTGCATGCCCTTCGAGGTCACCGTGCCTGCGCTCGTTGATGCCCTGCGTTCGATCGAGCACCTTTCGCGGCGGATCCGCGAGGAGGCGGGGCTCCCCGCCCCTGTGCTGTACACCCCGAAGAAGCACTGATCCGGGGCGAAGTAGGTCGACGGGTCGCGGAACCATTCAACCTCGCCCCGTTTGAATCCGCCAAGGATCGACCTCCCCGAGCCGAAGCGCGTGCCGCTACAGCTCGGCGGAGGTCGGTCAGCTTCGTCATCGCATAAGTCGCGCCCGGAGAGCGGAAAACTCCTCGAACCTTAAATGGCCTCCCCTGCAATGGCGAATCACCCTTTTCGGCCGGCAGATGCAGGAGGGCTCCGCGGCGAGGGCTTCGCACAAGCGGTGCGCGAGCACTACCCCGCCGGGGTGGATGCGCTGATCGACGGTGCCGTACAGGGGAACGAGATCGCGGCCGCGATCAAGGACCGTGGAACGGTGATCACCCTGCGCGGATACGACCAACCAGGCGAGCGGGGCATCGTGTTCCAGCCGATCGTGGTGGTCGACTACGCCCGTGCCTCGGAGAAGTTACACACCCTTGGCCGCCAGGCCGAAGAAGGCCTGCTGAGCCTGCGCGTAGCCCAGGAGCTCCCGATGGACCAGGCTCCCCAGGCTCACCGGCGCCTGGAAGCAGGAGGGGTGCGCGGGCGGCTCGTCCTGGTCTTCTGAGGTGGCGACAACGGGAGCGCCGTTACCTACTACCTCACGAAGCGTGTAGGGCCGAGGACATGCCGGTATTGGAGGGGGGAGGTGCCGGCATGCCCTCGACCGTTATCGACGGTAGACCAGCACCCTGTGCGCATGAACCGCTGTGGACACCCGAGGATTACCTGACTTGCCCCGAGGTGTTGGGCCGGGAGCACTCACCTTCTGAGGCGGTCTCATGCGGTTGGTGCCACTGAGGGTCGTAGTGAGTTTGAACGGAGGACCTGTCATTCTGAATCGGCCCAGGTTCTCTGCCGCTACTTTGTGGGTTGGGACTGCTGCGTCGATAGGTGTCAGTCTGACCTCACCTATCGGTGCGGCAGGCCCTCCCGTCAGTGGGTGATGGACGCTAGCTCGGCGCGGGTGCGGGCGCCGTACTTCCGTAGCAAGTTGGCCACGTGGTACTTCACAGTGTTCGCCGTGATCCCGAGCTGGTCACCGATACGCTGGTTCGAGATACCGGTCACGACCAGACGCAGCACCTGCTTCTCGCGGTCGGTGAGCTCCTCGGCGCCCTCCACGGTGAGCGCTGCGCTGGGCGGGTCCAGTGGGATCTCGATCCGCAGCGTCGTCCCCCAGCCCGGGGTCGTCTCCACGTCCATGGTTCCGTCGAGCCCCGCGACTCGCTCCACGATCGGACGCAGTGTGTCGTCGTGCGCCGTTACCGCGATTCCCCCGTCGTCACGGACCTCCATCAGCAGGTTGCGGCCATCGCAGTCCCAGCCGATCCGGGCGCGTGCAGCGTCCGCGCGGTCCATGAGCGAGAGCACTGCTGTGCGGGAGATGGCGCGGGCTTCCCGAGCGACCGGGCCCGGCAGCGCCCGTCCTCGCGCAGGAGGCTCTGCGAACTGGACCTGCAGCGGCCCGGAGCGGATCAGAGGACGCAGTTCGGTGCGCAGGCGCGAGAATGCCTCGGCTACCGGCTCGAGCACGCTCTCCTGCTGCTCATGGACCGAACGAGCACGGATGAGTGCGGAGGAGGCGATCTCCGTGGCCTCCCTGCGCGCGGCCGCATCCGCGAGTCGGCCGGAGCGGAGCACGGCAAGGATCGATTCGAGGGTGATCGCATGTTGATCAGCCTGCTCGGTCAGGCCACGGTCCCGCGACAGGGAGCGGGCACGTTCCAGCGGGGTCGGGAGGTCGCTCACTCCGCCACTCTAGCCCGACCTGGGAGGCCCACCCGATCGAACGGGACGCCCCGCTCATCGGGCAGCAGTACACCGCCGCGGACCGGCCAAAGATGGTCGACATGGAAGAACGAAGCATCCAGGATTCGCTGACGCGGATCATCCACGAGATCGAGGGGACAGCTTCCCTGCCCGACGCGCCCGCGCTCGCGGCCGCCGTCGAACTGACAGCGAACGCCCGGCGGGTCTTCGTCCACGGCGCCGGACGCTCCGGGCTCGCGCTGCGGATGACGGCCATGCGCCTCATGCACCTCGGGCTGGAGGTCCACGTCGTCGGTGAGACGACGACCCCGGCGATCGGAGAGGGCGACCTGCTCCTGACCGCCAGCGGTTCCGGCACGACCTCGGGAGTGGTGAGCGCGGCTGAGACGGCGCGATCCGTCGGCGCCCGCGTCATCGGGATCACGACCGACCCCGAGTCACCGCTTGCTCAGCTGTCCCACGCCGTCCTGGTCATCCGTGCGGCGACGAAGACAGACCGGTCCGAGCAGCAGTCGGCCCAGTACGCCGGCAGCCTCTTCGAGCAGCTCCTCGTCCTCGTCGGCGACGCTCTCTTCGACGTCCTGTGGCAGAAGAGCGGTCAGAGTGCGGATGCGCTCTGGCCCCGTCATGCCAACCTCGAATGACCTTTCTTCCCCGTTCCATCATCGACACCACCACGAGAAAGAGACACCCTGATATGCGACTGCAGTTCGCCATGGACACCCTGACCACCGAGTCCGCCCTCGACCTCGCCGCGAAGGCCGCCCCCTACGTCGACATCCTCGAGCTCGGCACCCCTCTGATCAAGAGCGAGGGCCTCGCGGCGATCACGGCGGTTAAGGCCGCCCACCCCGACAAGACCGTCTTCGCCGATCTCAAGACCATGGATGCCGGCGAGTTGGAAGCTGACATCGCCTTCGCGGCCGGCGCGGATCTGGTCACCGTGCTCGGAGTCGCCGGTGACAGCACGATCGCCGGCGCGGTCGCCGCGGCGACCAAGCACGGCAAGGGCGTCGTCGTGGATCTGATCGGTGTGTCCGACAAGGCCGCACGGGCCCGAGAGGTCGTCGCCCTCGGCGCCGTGTTCGTGGAGATGCACGCCGGCCTCGACGAGCAGGCGGAGGACGGCTACAGCCTCGACGCCCTGCTCGCCGCCGGCGCGGCCGCCGAGGTCCCGTTCTCCGTCGCCGGCGGCGTCAGCGCGGACTCCGTCGAGGCCGTCCAGCGGGCAGGAGCAGACGTGGCCGTCGCGGGCAGCGCCATCTACAGCGCTCCCGACGTTGCCGCCGCGGCAGCCGCCATCCGCGCCGCCATCCGTTGAACAGCGTCCACCGCACCCTGTGAAGGGAAGGTCTGGGACCTGGCTCTGCACCTTCCTCGCTGGGCGCGGTGGACGGGCATCAGGGACGATCGCTCGTGGCAAGGCGGAACGCGCGACCGTAGTCCATGCGGGGCGGACGAGATGTTGCTCGTGAGTCCCATCGTTTGCGGCACAGCACCGGCGCTCCATTGGGGTATACCCAAACGCGACAGCCACCCGCGAATCATCGCCCCTGTTCCACCGTGTCCAATACCGGCTTTTGGCACATGTCGCGGCTAGGGTTATAGACATGAATGAAACACATCGCGCTCCGGGGCAGCGCGTCGCGTACCTGCGGGTGTCATCGGCCGGCCAGAACCTCGCGCGGCAGCTCGAAGCGGTGGGGGAGTGCGACGAGACCTTCACCGAGAAGCAGTCCGGCAAGAGCGCGAAAGATCGCCCGGAGCTGCAGGCGCTCATCCGGCACGTCCGCCGCGGCGACCACGTTGTTGTCGCGGCGATGGATCGTCTCGCACGCTCGGTCATCGACCTCAACGACATCGTCCAGCAGATCACGGGCGATCCCGCCGAGCACACCGAGCAGCAACCACGTAAAGGTGCGAGCGTCGAGTTCCTCAAGGAGCGGCTCACCTTCGCCCCGGGCGGCGCGGATCCGATGGCTGCGTTCCAGCTGAACATGATGGGCGCGTTCGCGCAGTTCGAGCGCGAGCTCATCCGGCAGCGCCAGGCCGAGGGTATCGCCGCCGCGAAGAAGCGCGGCGTCTACAAAGGCCGGCCCCGCACCCTCGAGAGCGACCAGATCCGCTCCGTCCGCAACGCCGCCCTCGCCGGGACACCCAAAGTTCAAATCGCGCGTGAGCACGGCATCAGCCGATCCACGCTGTACCGATACCTCGAGCAGCCCGAGTCGCCGTTGTAGGGGTAGTTCGGGTTGATGTTGTCAGACGATGGCTGCTCCGATGGCGGCCAAGCTCTGGATGACCGCTCCTCCGGCTGCGCTACCCGCGGCGCCAGCGGCGGCCATGGTCGCTTTCGTAATGAGCGCGTGCAGAACTCCCGTCTCGGCCTGCTGGTCAGCTGCAGCTTCGAGCTCATCGACCACTGCGGAGACCTCGCTGCGCACGAGCTCGTCGAGGTCCTCCCGGGCGAGGACTTCGCGGGTGGCTGCGATGCCCTCGCTGATGCGCTCGATCTGAGCATTGGTAATCGTGATGTTCTGGATGCTGTGGTCGCCGGTCTGAATGGCCCCGCCCTCATTGTTAAAGGTCTGGGCCTGGATGCCGACGCGCTGCTCGAAGCTCATCGTCTGCCCGCGATCGAACAGGCCGCTTGTAAGCAGGGCGTCCGGGCGCATGAGGGCGGTTCTGCCACGAGAGGTGATCTCTACCCGCAGGTGTGACGCCTGCAGCGTGTTAAGCGACTTGGTGTGCTTCGTTTCTTCGAGGAGATCAAGTGCCTGCTCGCGCTCTTCGGGTGCGACGGGTGTGCGTCCGTCCTCGTGAAGGTCCCAGCTCATCCAGTCGTCGCGAGCTGCTTCGCCGTCAGCGGCCTTGAGGTTTTCGAGGATGGTGCGCATGGTGTGCTCGAGCCGAAGCTGTCCCTCTTCGAGGGATGTCCGGAGCCCTGTGGCGATGCGTGCGCCCTCTGGGGTCAGCCGCCAGCCGCCCGACATGCGGCCGCTCGAGACCGCTAGGTCTGCGTCGCTCAGCTTGCCGAGCTGATAGAGCACGTCGCGCTCCGTCATGTCAGAAGATTCCGCGAGTCTCTGATGCGCTGCGTAACTGCCGGGGACCCCGGCGGTCATCTCCGCGAGCTTCAGTAGCAGCTCGCCCCTGCCGGACTGGTGGAGCTGGGCGTGAGTGTGGCTGTCGTTCATGCTGCCTCCTGGAGACGAGGACGGGACAGCTCCACCTTCGGGGAGAGGTCCGACAGTTGAAGTGACCCAGGGGTCGCCTGTGCTTATTTGGCCGTCATGTCGGCGTACCTCTCGAAGAGGATCCGCGCCCGCTCCTCGTTCGAGGTCACCTTCTTCTTGGCGCCCAAGGCCCGGTCGACGAGACGGTCGAGAGCGTCGTGCGCTGCAACGAGGGATGGATCCATCGCAAGTGAGCTGTAGTGCTGGGCCAGGGATCGCTCTGGACGTTGAGTGCGAGCGGCGAGCACCTCGTGGCCGGCGGCGATGATCGGGGAGGCCTGATCGTCCGTGAGGGCGGGGAGGGGGAAGTTGTTCCAGGTGATCGTGCTGGAGAAGCTGATCCTCGACTCGAGCCTGCCTCCTACCGCTTTCATCCACGTAATGAATGCAGAGGACGAGGCGATCGCGAAGATGAGCCCTGACGTATCGATGGCGCCGTAGACCTTGTTGGAGATGATGGTTCCGGGCTCGAGGTGCGCCACAGGTAGGTAGCGTCGACTCTCCGAGCTAACCTCCGGGATGGCGACGATCGGGACGTCTTCGACGATGCCGAACTGTCTGAAGAGGTGGTGGTGCGGGTACTCGCGGGTGCTGGCCGCTTTGGATGCGGAGCGGAAGGCGCGGACAGCGTCGACGCGGTCACGCAGGACCGCGGAGTGGCGCAAGTCTTCCGGTTCGAGATCCACGAGCCACAGGCACCAGCGCTTCTGCCCGTTGATTAGTTCCCGGGAGCCCACGTAGGGCCGCATGTACTTTGCAGCGATCGGGTCCGCCATGGCCTCAGCCTGCTGGTCGGGAGTGATTACGAAGTTCCCGTCATCAGTGGCCATCGACCCCTTCACGACGGTCGGCATCGTCGGGGACAGGGGCGTGCCGCGTTTCTCCACGAGGATGTTCCGGCCGTCGAGCAGATAGGCGTTGACGCCGACGTGTACGGGCACCTCTTCGGGTGAGCCCTTGAGGTCCGGGTAGGTGAACAGCCGGCTCCTCGTCTTCGGGCTCTGGGTGAAGCCGATGATCACGCAGTGGACCGCTGCGGCCCCGGGTGCCTCACTGGACCAGGCGAAGGTCTGGTGCGCGAACTTGATCCTCCATCCGGCGTCGAAGATCGGTGCGAAGAGGCGCGCAGGTTGGTCGCCTTGAGTGATGGAGCTGGTGGTGACGAAGGCCCACTGGCCGCGGTATCTCGGGCTGCTGAACAAGGCGAGGGCCTTGGCGTGCCAGCCGGTGACGTAGTCGAGGCGGGAAAGTACCTTGTTGCCGCCCCAGGCGCTGCGGAGGTCGGCGAGCTGGTTGGCCCCGCGAGTGTGGTCCCCGAGGAATGGGGGGTTGCCCATGATGGTCAGAGATGTCGTCGCCGGGATGATCTGTGCCCAGTCCGCCTGTAGAGCGTTGGTGACGGTGATCCGTGCCGAGTCCTGCAAGGGGAGCATCGGCACGGAGTAGCCGAGGGTGAGGTTCACGGCCTGGTTGGCCTGGTGCTCGACGAGGAACATCGCGGTGCGGGCGATGGTGGCCGGCCACTCCTCGAGTTCGAACCCGTAGAACTGTGACAGCCGGACATGGACGCGCGACTCCGCGTCTAAGGACAGCTGAGTCCTGGATGGGTCGAGCTGCTGGAGGCGCTCGTGAATGCGGAGCTCAAGGGCGCGCAGCTCGCGGTAGGCGATGATCAGGAAGTTCCCGCACCCGCAGGCGGGGTCGAGCAACATCAGCGATCCGAGATGCTCGAGTAGCCTCTCGAGCTCGCGTTTCTTGGCGTGCGCTTTGGTGAACTGGTCCTCGAGCTCGTCGAGGAACAGCGGCTTGATGAGCTTAAGGATGTTGGTCTCGGTCGTGTAGTGCTCGCCGAGCTCGCGGCGGGCTTTCTTGGACTTCACGGCCTGGAACATGGAGCCGAAGATCGCGGGGGAGATGCTGGACCAGTTGAAGTACGCGGCCTGCAGCAGCAGCTCGCGGGAGGCCCGGTCGAAGTAGGGGATCTCCACGGCCTCGCCGAACACGGAGCCGTTGACGTAGGGGAACGCCTGGAGGAGGTCATCGTCGCGCCCGTACCGCTTGTCCTCGGGCTTGTTCAGGGCCTGGTATAGCGTGGTCAGCTGCGCGCCGAGGTCGGAGCCGTCTTCGCTGGTGCGCTCTTCGATGTACCGGGAGAACAGGTCGCGATCCCAGAGGCCCGAGTCGTCGGCGTACAGGCAGAACAGGGTCCGGATCAGGAAGATCGAGGCCTGGTGCTCGTCGTACCCAGTGGCCTCGAGGTGCTCGTACAGCTTGGCCATCAGCTGGGCGGCCTTGATTGACGCGGTCTCCTGCTCGACGGAGCCGAACTTCGCACGCCGGTAGCCGGCGAGGAACATCAGATCCTCAACGTGCGCGGGCAGCTCCTCGAGGGGGAACTCCAGCAGCTCGGTCTCGGGGGAGTCCGCGGCGAGGTCGAGCAGCCGGAAGTGCTTGAAGTCGCTGGTGATGACGAAGTCGGGCCGCTCGTTTTCGGTCAGAGACTCCATGTAGTCCAGCGCCTGAGCTTCAGCCTTGGCGAGGTCTGCGCCCGTGGACTTCATTTCGACCAGGGCGGTGCCGGAGATCAGTGCGTCGATGTAGCCCTGACCGCCGGTGGAGGCGCGCTGGGCGCGCTTCTCGTAGAGCGCCGCGCCCGAGCGGGTGATGCCGAAGACCCGGAGCAGGTCCCGCACGAAAGACTGTGCTTCCCCGCGCTCGTACCCTTCCGCGTCCCGCCACTGCGCGACGAACGCCCCTGCTCGAGAGCGGATGTCGGGCAGTACGAGAGGCTTCTGACTCATGACCACATCTTCGCAGTTCCCTCGGGGTGGGGGCGGGTGCTCGCGCGAGCCGTGGGGCGAAGTGGCACGGGACCTAAAGGGGCTCATCCCAATCGGGGGTGTAGGAGTTGGGGTCTGAAGCCGCCGGTCTCGAGCAGGCTTCGGGCGATGTAGTTGGTCAGGTTGCGGAACCCGAGTGCGGAGCCGCGCAGGTGTTCGAGCCGTCCGTTGAGCGCCTCGGTCGGCCCGTTGCTGGTGCCGGGTCGTTCGAAGTAGGCGAGCACGTCAGCGGCTCGCTTCTTCAGGGTCCGGCCCAGGGTGGTGAGCTCGGTGAGCACCTTGGGGACGCCGGCGCTGAGGTCGGTGATCAGCTTCTCCATGAGCTCACGGCCACGTTGCCGGTCCTCGTGGCGATAGGCGGCGATCATGCGCTGGTAGACACCCCAGGTCGCCTCGACCTCGACGTGAGCGTCATCAACGAACAGCGCGCGTAGCCTGTCGCTCTGCTTGTCGGTGAGCAGGTCCGCGCCGGTGTGCAGCGTGCGCCGCGACTTGTAGAGCGGGTCGTCCCTGAACCCACGGTGCCCGTGGATCGCGAGTTGGACCCGGCGCCGGCACCTGTCGAGGGCGTCACCGGCCAGGCGCACGACGTGGAAGGGATCCATCACCGTGACCGCGTCCGGGACCTCCTCTGCAGCGGCGGTCTTGAACCCGGTGAAGCCGTCCATCGCGACCACCTCGACCGCGTCACGGAAGGCGTCGTCGCGGTCGGCGAGCCAGGTCTTGAACGCCGCCTTCGACCGGCCCTCGACCATGTCCAGCAGCCTTGCTGGGCCGGCGCCATCGCGGACCGGGGTGAGGTCGATGATCACGGTGATCCTTCTATGTCTTGTCAAGGTGCTCCAAGCACGAGCTGAGTCTCGGTTCCAGCGTTGGCTGATGCGTTGAGGAGGCGGAAGAGTTGACGGGCGAGGTAGCGCTTGAGGATCCTGCGGATCTCGCGGGTTGTTCGGCCCTCGGCGCGACGCCGTTCGACGTAGGTGCGCGTTTCGGGGTGATGGGTCATGCGCGTGATGACAGCCATGTGCAAGGCCTGGTTCAAGCGTCGATCGCCGCCGCGGTTCAGGCGATGGCGCACGGTATTGCCTGAGGACGCGGGGATCGGGTTGACTCCGGCCAGCGATGCGAAGGCGGCCTCATCGCGCAGCCGTCCCTCGTGTGACCATGCGGCCATCACCACGGCGGCCGTGACAGGCCCGACGCCGACCTTGGCCAACAGTTCCTTCGCCGGGCTCTGCTCGATCAGGTGCCTGGTAGTCGTGGTGTTCTCCGCGATCTCCTGGTCCAAGTCGATGATGCGTTTGGCCAAGCGGACCGCCTCCGCCCTGGCCGTAGTAAGCGCGATGTCCTCGGCGCGACGGCGCCACTTCGCCACTTCGGCGACCTGCGCGCCGGTCAGCGCCCGACGAGCGTCGAGGCCGAGTGCGAAGCTCCGGAGCAGAGCAGTCAGCGCGTTGATGGCCGCGGTGCGGTCGGTGGTCATTTGGTCGCGTGAGCTGGCCAGCACCCGAAGTGCTGCCCGCAGGCCCTCGTCCTTGCGTGGCTGACGCAGTCGGTCAAGTTCGAGGGGGAGCACGGCCGCCGCGATCCGGCGAGCGTCCAGAGCGTCGGACTTGCCCACGCCGCGGTTGGCGCGAGCGTCCATCCGAGCGGCCTCGACGGCCTGATACCCCGCTGCGGTGGTGGCGGTAAGCAATTTCGCTCCGTAGGAACCGGCGCACTCGATGACCCACAACGTCGCCAGGTCGCCGCCGGTGCGGCGCCCGACCCAGGCAATCGCGCGGTTCGTCCCGGCTTCGGTAGTCGGAAATTGTCCCTCGTCGATGACGGCGCCGGTTGGCGAAGTGAGGATCGATAGAGCGTGGTTGCGAGCGTGAGTGTCCACGCCGATGACGAACTGGTATGCATGCGCGACGATGGTCACGGCGGTACGGGTCCTTCCTATCCAGGTTTAACGGTCCGGCCGCATGGGCCGGCGCCGGTCCGGAGAGGAGCCACCACGGGGCAGGTCTGTGATGAGTCACGATCCCGCGTGACGCAGAATCGGACAGCCTTCTGATCAGGTCACCGAGGTGGGCCGAGAACGGCGCCGGCCACCCCATCAGGCGGACAGATCACAGTGAGGGCACCCGGGTTCAAGGGGCCACACGTACTTCGAGTCACGTCCGATGGAGAGCCGGAGCCATTCTCGCCAGCCGGTCCCGGACCAGCCGCTCTGAGACTCACAGACGTACTTGTCGCCACGCCTGGTGTGGCGCCAGACGTGCTCATCGACGCCAATGACCTTCACGCACTCGAACCGCGTGGGGTCGTTGATCAGCAGCCGCTTGCCTTCGGCCAGGACCGCGTTGTTGGCGGTGTCCCACGCGACCCCGAGTCCCTCGGCGACACGGGCGACGGTGAGGTGTGCGACCACGATCCCTTCCAGCGCCCACCGCAGCCCGGTGCGCGAGAGCTTCGCGCGTGGCTCCGCCGCGGCGCTGGTGTCTTGGCGCCACACGTGTCCGCAGTCGGCACAGCGGTAGCGGCGCACTACAACTTCCAGCACGGTCGGTCGCCAGCCCAGCGGCTCGTGGGCCAACCGCCGGATCACGGTGTCACGAGCAGCGCCTTCGCTGCCGCACCGTCGGCACCACTGATCTGGTTCCACCACGCGGCACGCGAGGACCGCACGATCCGGTTCAAGTCGTTGCCCGGTCACGCTCAGACCGAGGCCGTCGAGTCGAGCGAAGGCGGTCAGGTCAGGGCGGCCGAAGCCGGCCGGCGGGGTAGCGTCGGACACGTCGAGGTCTTTCGGATGGATGGCGTAGGAACCTCCGTCGTCGGGAGACCTCGACGTCTATCTGCGGACCGACGCGCCCGGCCGACCTACACCGTCATCTGAGAAGACCCCTGAAACGTCTTCGCCGACGACGGGACCGGCGAGGAGGAGGGCGCGGTGAGCTAAAAGAATGGAGCTTGCTCGGCTTCGACGCCGCCGCAAGCTCCGGTGAAACGGTCGGTACTGGTCGGTCGTCGTCGGTCACCACCGGATGGCGGCGTCCTCCACGCTCGGCGTTTGCGCAGGTCAGCGGTTCGTTCGCCCAGTGGGCGCATCAAGCGATAGACGCAAAGCCGACGTGATTAGGTCGTCGGTTCGATTCCGACAGGCGGCTCCGGCGAACAGCCCCTGACCTGCGGAAACGCAGGGCAGGGGCTGTTCGGTTCTGGTGGTCGCGCGATGCGCTGGCCTCACGGCTCTGCCCAACACCGACGTCGCTCTCCTCTGCGACGGACCCTCGCCGGCTGAGCGCTCGCGGCCGGCATCCTGTCCGTGTGCCGACAGGCCTCGCGCCGCTCGGCAACGCAGCGTGGCGTTGCGTCGCGACCTGGCGACGGCTCGGCGGGGCGCGATCGTCTCGTGCGTTGGCGGACTACGGGAGCTTGGACGCGAGGACGTCGGCCGCCAGGATCTCGGGTGCTGCGCTGAGGAGGTGCTGGTTGGCCATCAGGGCTGCGACGATGGCGCCGTTGGCGTGGGCGTCGCGAGCGGCCTCGTCGGGGAATGCATCGAAGATCCAGAAGGTGTCGGCGTGGGTCCTGACCGCGAACCAGACAATCGTTCCTACTTCTTCGTTGGCGAGTGCGACAGCGCCGGCGAGCAGATCGGCGACCGCGTCGTGCTGTCCATCGGCCGCGACGATCTTGGCGACGAAGGCATACGGGAGTGATGCGGGTGTGGACATGAGGGACTCTCCTTGACGTCGGGGTTCTTCGTGGGACGAGTTCAGCGTATGACGAGCGAGGGCCGGTGGGGAGTGGCGTATACGGCAGTATTGCTATTGTTTACGTCATGCGTATCGGACTGATCGCGATCGACGGCTGCTTCGGTTCGGCTATCGCGTCGATCATCGACATCGTGCGGGTGGCCGACGGAGCCCGCGGCGATGTCGACCCGCGGATCGACCCGATCGAACTCGCCATCCTCGGACCGAAACGGCGAGTGACCACGACGGCATCGATGACCCTGTCGGTGGACCACCCGCTGTCGGAGTCCGGAGAGTTCGACGTGGTCGTCGTCCCTGCGCTTGGAACCCTTACGGCCGCAGCACAGGCCATGCGACGTGCCCCGGCTTCCCGGACGGTCGGGGTTGGGTGGCTGTGATGTCGCTGCGTTCTCGTCGAGGGGGTCAGCAGACTCGATCAGGGTCGATTGGGATGAGACGCGAAGGCGGTCGGGTCAGGGCGGCCGAAGCCGGCCGGCGGGGTAGCGTCGGTCACGTCGAGGTCTTTCGGATGGATGGCGTAGGAACCTCCGTCGTCGGGAGACCTCGACGTCTATCTGCGGACCGACGCTCCCGGCCGACCTACACCCTCATCTGGGAAGAGCCAGATATGCGGTGCCGGCGACCACGACGACGGTCCCTGCGATGACGAGCGTCGTCTTCAGGTCGAAGCGTGAGTCGGCGGCATCCGTGTCGGGCGTCGGCGGGTTTAGTGATGCGAGGTACTCCGCGTCAGCCTGTGCCCGGTCGGCTTTGAGCTGGGCGGCTTGGGCTGCGCGCTTCGCGGCGACCTCGAGCTTGGCCACGGCGACGTCTTCGGCGGTGATGCCGAACGCGTCGATGATCTCCGGGTCGAACTTGCGCTGGGTGAAGTACGGGTTCTGGCGGGGGTCGGGGTGCCGGCCGTTCGTGAGTTCGCGCTCTTTCACCCAGTCGGCGGCGGCAGCCGTTGGTCGCCAGTTGCCGGGTTCGCCTTCGAGGATGCCGGCGTTGCGCAGCGCGACGTTCATGACATCCGCATTCACGCCGAAGGGGTGGCCGAGGTGCCTTGCTGTCTGCATCTGGTCAGCCATGGTGCCCGTCCCCTCCTCGTCGCGCGTCTGCGGGTCGTCTCATCCTAGGGGAGAGGATCTCTGCGGAGCATGAAGACGGCATCTGCTGACGAGCAAGGCGCTGACGCCCTTATTCGAGGGCCATGGCGATGGCGTCGTGAAGCTCAGTGTCGAGTTTGAGATTGTCGTATGCTGCGGCATGTTCCCAGACGAGAGCAGCTGTGGCTCGGATGATATTCATCGGCTCGTTTCCTGGGGCCACGAGGCGCACCCGACGGCCTTCGGCAGCCACGACGGCGTTGGCGACGGTCGATGTGAGGAACTGGTCATTGCGCGCGAGTCGGGTCGAGGGATACGGCAACGCGAGACCACGCAGGTCGCGCAAAATGAAGTCAGGTCGCGCATCGGAGGGTGCGGCGAAAACATCCTGAGGCCGGCTGATGCCGGTGAGGACGAGAGCGCTACTCATCTCGGAGCGACGTGCGCCTCTGATGTCTGTGTCGATCCTGTCCCCAATGAACAGCCATCCGGAGCCGGGGAATCGCTCGCGGGCGGCGTCGAAGAGCGCCGTCTCCGGCTTTCCGGCAGCGAGAGGTTCGCGATTGATGACCGCGCGGACGGCAGCAACGAGTGCTCCGTTGCCAGGTGCCAGTCCGCGCTCGAGTGGAAGTGCGGTGTCGAGGTTCGTCGCGACCCACGGAATCCCGGAGGCGAGAGCGTAAGCAGCTTCGGCGAGGTCATTCCAGCTCACGTGTGGTGAGAAACCTTGCACGACTGCGTCGGGATGCTCATCCGCCGTGCGGACAAGTCGGTACCCCGCCCCTTGGAGCACCGTCGTCAGCCCCGGACCACCGACGACCAGCAGAGAAGTTCCGGGCTCGACAACCCTTGAGAGGAGCAGCAGTGTCGCCTGCGGTGAGGTGACGACATCATCTGCGTCGACGTCCAGTCCCATTGTCGTCAGCTGTTCCGCGACGTCCGCTGCCAGCCGAGAGGCGTTGTTCGTCAGGAACCCCACCGTCTTCGTCTCTCGAGCCGCGTTCAAAGCGGTGACGGCGTGCCGTATGGGTGCTGCGCCGCGGTACACGACTCCGTCGAGGTCGGAGAGGATGACGTCCGCGCTGTCAAGAGGGGTGGGGTGGGCATCTCTGGCCATGCTGTCTCCCAGGTCAATGGGTGGACTATACAGTCCGGTCTTCCATCCTACGCCGATTCGGTCTATCCTCAGCTAGACAAGGCTATACAGGTATAGATAGGAGTCCCCGCATGTTGATCGGTATTGGCTGCGACCCGAATGCAACCACCCTCAAGGATGCCGTCGCTGATTACCTTCGCGAGCTCGGCCACGAGGTTCGTGATTTCGGCTCCGACGACCCCCTGTACTCGAAGACAGCCATCGCGGTGGCGGAAAGCGTCGCGGCGAAGGAGGTCGAGCGTGGTGTCGTGATGTGCGGCACCGGCATCGGCGTCTCCATCTCTGCGAATAAGGTTCCCGGGGCGTACTGCGCACTGCTCACGGACGCGTACCAAGCCGAGCGTGCTCAGCTGAGCAACGACGCCAACATGGTCGCATTCGGAGCTCAGGTCACCGGCGTCGAGTCGGTCAAGCGACTCGTTCGCGAATACCTTTCGGTGTCGTACGTGGAGAACGAGCGGAGCGCTCCGAAGCTCGCCGCTCTGTACGACTACGAAACCGAGAGCACTCGCGTATGAATACCGTCCCGCTGCAGATCGAGGCGGAACTCGCACGCCTCAACGTCCTGCGGATGGTGCGGGCAGGCGGTTCTGGCCACCTTGGAGGAGCACTCTCGTGCATCGACATCGTGACCGCGCTGTACTTCGCGACCATGCGCGTCAACCCGCAAGCCCCGAAGGACCCGAACCGCGACCGGTTCCTGCTGTCCGCGGGCCACAAAGCAATGGCGCAGTACGCCGTCCTCGGCCGGCGCGGCTACTTCGAGGAGACGCTGTACGACACGTACGGCTCCGTCGGCAGCAAACTCGGCGGTCACCCTGACCTTCACAAGCTTCCGGGGATTGAAGCGAACACGGGCGCCCTGGGTCACGGGCTATCGATTGCCGCAGGGATGGCACTTGGCCTTCGCGCAGCGACCAACGGAGGACGGGTTTTCACCGTCCTTGGGGATGGTGAGCTCCCCGAAGGGGCGAACTGGGAAGGCGCGTCTATTGCGGGCCACCACCGACTCGACAACCTCGTCGCTTTCGTCGATGTCAACGATCTGCAGATCTCCGGGCCGACCGCTGAGATCATGAACATGGAGCCGATTGCCGACAAGTTCGCAGCGTTCGGGTGGAACACCGTCACCATCGACGGGAACGATATCGATGCCGTCCTCGACGCCGTCAGCACCGCGGACGGCGAAAAGGGCCGGCCTACTGTCGTCGTTGCTCGCACGACGAAGGCGAAGGGCATCAGCTTCCTGGAAGGGACCCTTGCCTCGCACTACTGGAAGCCGACGGTCGAGGAACTCGACCGAGCCGAACGTGAAGTGCACGCCCGCATCGACAACCTGCGCGAATGGAACGACCATGGCTGCTGAGACGCATACTCTTATCGATCCGCGAAAGACCTTCGGGCAAGCAGTGACCGACCTCGCTGCTAGCGATGACCGTGTCGTCGTCCTCTCCGCCGACAGCGGGCTGTCGTCGGGATTCGGCTCATTTCGCGAGCGCTACCCCGACCGCTACTACGAGTTCGGCATTCAGGAACACGGAACAACGGGCGTCGCGGCAGGTCTCGCATCAACCGGGAAAATCCCCGTGTTCGCAGCCATCGCAGCGTTTGTCACCAACCGGAACTACGAAGCATTCCGTAACGACATCGCGTACATGGGTCAGAACGTCAAGATCGTCGGTCGCAACGGAGGGATCACTTACTCCGACCTCGGGCCCACACACTACTCCCTCGAAGACTATGCAATCATCCGCATGCTTCCCGGTGTCGTCGTCCTCTCACCCCAGGACCCCGGAGAGATCCGGGAGGCAGCGAAGGCGATGATTGAGCACGACGGGCCCGTGTACATGCGCATCGGGGGCCCATCGATCCCCGATCTGTTCCCGCAGGCACCGTTCACCATCGGGGAAGGGCGGATGATTCGGGAAGGGTCTCGCGCAACGGTCGTCACGACGGGGACCATCACCCCGGAGGTCGTGGTCGCGGTGCAACGGCTCGCGGACGACGGCATCGATGTGGACCTCATCGGGATGCCAACTGTCGAACCTGTTGACGCGGCGCTTATCCGCGCGTCCGCTCATCGCACCGGACGCGTCATCACCGTCGAGGAGCACTACACCCGCGGCGGTCTCTCCGCGGCCGTTGGCGAGGCTCTGGCATCCTCGGGAATTCCCGTGCACGCCATCGGGTTGCCGCATGAGCACATCGTCACCGGTACGTACCCAGGACTGCTTGCTCGATACGCGCTTGACGCCGCGGGACTGGACGAGCGCATTCGGCTGCTCGTCCGCTAGGCGGACCCGCTGTGGTGGACCCCGAGTCATCCACCACGGCGGGTTCACTCACGCTTGTAATCGAACTTCAGCCGCACCGTATCGCCGCGGAAGACGATGGTCGAGTACTCAAAGGCCGTCCCTGCCGGGTTCGTGATGACATCCGTCAACAGCAGTGCCGGGTCGCCCTTGCGCAGCTCCAGCAGCTTGGCGTCGATTCCTTCGACGGCGATGACTTCCAGATCTTCGGAGACGCTCTTCATCGACAGATTGAATTTGTCTTCGAGAACCACGCACAGCTGCTCGTTGACGACATCCAGCTGATCCAGTCCCGGCGCGAGGCTCGCTGGCACGAAGGAGCGGTGGACGCTCAGAGGCTTCCCGTCTACCGTTCGCAGTCGTATGATGGCGATGACCTCGGCGCCCGCCGGCAGATTCAGGTGCTCACGCACTCTCGTCGGCGCGGGAACGCGCTCCGTAGAAATCAACGTCGTCGCGATGTCGTACCCGAGCACTTCGAGCTGCTCACGGATTCCTTTGTATGCAGGAGAGACCGCGTTGATCTTTTGCGGGGCGACGAACGTGCCCTTGCCGGCAACGCGGATGAGCAGACCATCACCCGCCAGTTTGTTGAGCACACCACGAATCGTCATGCGGCTCAGGCTGTACTCCCGGTTCAGCTCGTTCTCCGACGGGATGCGCTGCTCGGGTGCCCACTCACCACTGGCGATCTTCGCGTGAAAGATGTCCTCGAGCTGCTGATAGATCGGTGTCGCTGAGTCGCGCTCAATCACGTCCGTCATCTTTATGCCTCCAAAACTTTCCACATGATCTTACCTAGTCCGTCTTGTATAGAGTTGTATAGCCATGTACTCTAGACCACAAGGACCGGAACGAAAGATGTTCTGGCCGGAGCTCGCTGAGGCAGAGCCTGACACAAGGAAGTGAGATCGGACTATGGCCGTATCAACTCATCGTCTCACGACGGGAGCGCGGAAGCACGGATACGCGGTTCCCGCTGTGAACGTCTTCGACGAGATCAGCATGCGCGCGGTCATCGCCGCAGCCGAGGAGAAGGACTCGCCTCTGATTGTCCAGATCTCGACAAAGACTGTTCGCACCTCGGGGACCGCTTTCATCACGAGCCTTTTCCAGGCGCTCACGCGGCACACATCCGTGCCGGTCGCGCTCCACTTGGATCACTGCCCGGACCGTTCTGTCCTCTCTGACGTCATTGCCGCCGGGTGGTCATCGGTTCTCTTCGATGCTTCTGACCGTGATCTTGCTGACGCAGAGCGTGAGACGACGGAAGTCGTCAAGGAGGCTCACGCAGCGGGCGTCGACGTCGAATCCGAGATCGAGAACATCCTCGGGGTCGAAGACGGAGTCGGCAGCGACGAAGCCCACCACGCGTATACCGTCGACCAGCTCGCAGCCATCGCGGAGCGCACCGGTGCTGACCTGCTCGCCCCGCAGTTGGGCACGAGCCACGGCCTGTTCACGTCCAAGCCGACCCTTCTCCCTGAGCGCGCCCGCGAACTCGCGCACCTCACCGACAAGGGAATTGTTCTTCACGGGGGAACCGGCCTTGAGCCGGCCGACTTCCGCGCCTTCATCAACAATGGCGTCTCCAAGATCAACATCTCCACAGCCGTCAAGCACGCGTACATGCAGGCATCGGCGGAGCATCTCGATTGGGCGCGCGCCAACAACCATTGGGATCCGCCGAAGTTGATGACTGCCATCGGTGATGCTGTCACCAGCGTCATCGGTGACCACATCGAATGGTTCGGCTCCGATGGCACGGCAGCCAAGGCGAAGGCCGCCAAGCCGTGACTCGCGCCCTGATCTTCGACTGCGACGGAGTGCTCGCAGACACCGAGCGTGATGGTCACCTGCCCGCCTTCAACGACACCTTCGCGCATTTCAACCTTCCCGTGCACTGGTCCGAGGAGGACTATGCCGAGAAGGTACGAATCGGCGGCGGCAAGGAGCGTCTCGCCTCGCTTCTCACCAGCGACTTCATTGCGTCGGCGAACTTGCCCACGGACGAAGCTGCACAGATCGAGCTCGTCAAGCGGTGGCACCGCTTCAAGACGGACCGCTATACAGCGAAGGTTCGAGCTGGTGAGATGCCGGGGCGGCCCGGAATCGCCCGAATCGTCGCTACTGCACACGACGCAGGATGGCTGCTCGCTGTCGCATCCACGTCCGCCGAAGAATCGGTGCGCGCCGTGCTGGAACATGCGGTCGGTGCAGAGTCCGCCTCCTGGTTTCGTGTCTACGCGGGAGACGTGGTCCCGGCGAAGAAGCCGGCACCGGACATCTACCTGCTCGCTCTGCGGGACCTCGGTGTCGACGCGGCGGACGCTGTGGTCGTCGAAGACAGCCAGAACGGGCTGCGGGCCGCCGCCGCGGCCGGCATCACCACGGTCGTGACGGTGTCCAGTTACACCGCCGACGAGGACTTCACCGAGGCGGCACTGGTCGTTGACAGCCTGGGTGACCAGCCGCAGACGCCAGCGCGCTTCCTTTCCAACCCGCGTGGCGTCGAGGAGACCGGTCAGGTCACCCTCGACACCCTCACTGCCCTCACCACCCGATAACCGAACCCGAGGATCATCATGAGCAGCACCTTCAGCCAGGCGGGCGTCGCCCGCGTCGAGAGCGTCATCAAGCTCATCGCACAGACGTGCGTCGACAACGAGAAGTACTTCAGCGACCTGGATGCCGTCGCCGGCGACGGCGACTTCGGATACTCGCTCGCTCGCGGATTCGAGAACGTCATCGCCGAATGGGACGAGTACGACCGGTCGGATCTCGGCACCTTCATCCAGAAGGTTGCGACAACGATGTCCGGCCGTATCGGTGGCACGTCCGGCCCGATCTGGGGCACGGCGTTCCTTCGCGCCGCTATCTCCGTGAAAGACAAGAACGACATCAGCCCGGCCGATGTGGTCGCGATGCTTCGCTCGGCCGTCGAGGGCATCATGAAGCGCGGCGGCGCCTCCCTCGGAGACAAGACGCTGCTCGACGCTCTGGTCCCGCTCACCGATGCCATCGAGGCGGACCTCGATAAGGGTCTGGACGGCAAGGCCGTCGCTCAGCACGCAGCCGAGGTCGCACGCACCGCCGCCGAAGAGACCGCGAAGCTCGAGGCACATCGAGGCCGCGCATCCTACACCGGTGAGCGCAGCATCGGCTCCCCCGACCCGGGCGCCATCGCGATGGCAGTGCTCGCCGAGCGCATCGCCGAGACCTGGTAACGACTTACCCTCCCTCCACCCCCCATCCAACACAAAGAAGTGAGAACACAATGAAGAAGTTCATCAACGACCCGAAGGCGTTCGTTCCGGAGATGCTGAAGGGTCTGGCCCTGGCGAACCCTGACACGCTCACGTACGACCCGAAGTACAACCTCATCGTCCGCGCCGATGCGCCCAACAACGACAAGGTCTCCATCATCCAGGGCTCCGGCTCCGGCCACGAGCCCGCACACGTGATGATTGTCGGCAAGGGCATGCTGGACGCCGCCTGCCCCGGTGACGTGTTCGCCGCCCCGCCCACCGATTTCGTCGTCGAGGCCGCACGCCGCGTCAAGAGCGACAAGGGTGTGCTGCTGCTGGTGAACAACTACACTGGCGACAAGATGGCATTCGAAATGGCAGAAGAGCTCGCTGCCGCAGAGGGCATCAAGGTGCGCACCCTCTTCATCGACGACGACGTCGCAGTGAAGGACTCGCTGTACACCATCGGTCGCCGCGGCGTCGCCGGCAACTTCTTCGTCATCAAGGCCGTCGGCGCTGCCGCTGAGGCCGGCAAGGACCTCGACGAGATCGTCCGGATCGGCGAGAAGGTCAACGCCGTCACCCGCACCATGGGCGTGGCGCTCACCGCCTGCACCCCGCCCGCCAAGGGCGAGCCGCTGTTCGAGATCGGCGACGACGAGATCGAGGTCGGCATCGGTATCCACGGTGAGCCCGGCCGTGCACGTCAGAAGTGGGTCCCGGCGAACGAGATCGTCGACCTGCTTCTGGAGCCCATCGTGAGCGACATCCCCTACAGCAGCGGCGATGACGTCGCGCTGATGGTGAACGGTCTCGGTGGCACCCCCATCAGCGAGCTGTACCTTCTGTACGGCATCGCACACGAGAAGCTCGCGGCCCAGGGAATTACCCCAACCCGTAGCTATGTCGGCGACTACTGCACCTCGCTGGACATGGCGGGCGCGTCCATCACGCTTGTCAAGCTTGACGACGAGATTCGCGAACTTCTCGAGGCTCCCGCGGAGATCCCGATCCGCACCTTCTGAGCAGCCCCCCCGCTGTGCGGCGTAGGTCACGCTGCGCCGCACAGTCCCGTACCGAGCGCGCCCGGGTAGACCGCGATTGACCTTCCACCTTCTACCCGGGCGCCGCCCCCTCGCACCACCACCATCTGTGACCACGCGCACCCGAGCGCGTGGTTTGACCTGCGCGGACGCAGACGTCCGCGGAAAGGAAACACCATGGACCTCGGATTGATCTTCCTCTCCGAAACGGTCGGAACGGCCCTGCTACTTCTGCTGGGTTGCGGGCTCTTCGCGGTTCGTGGTGAATGACCCTGCTGTGGCGGGTATTCACGCTACGGTTTTCGCGGCGCTGGTCAGCAGGATACGCATCCGGTAGTTCTCGGCGTTGCGGAAGCCACGGCCGATGCGTTTGATGTTCTTGATGCCGGTGTTCGCGGCCTCGACTCGAGCGGTGGTCGCGCCGGTGACGATGAGGACCTCGATCGCGTCCCACCAGGTCACGACGGTGTCGTAGAGCTTGGTCGCCTCGGGCATATTCGCGATCTGCACGAAGTAGCCCATCCGCATCCGTTCCTCCCAGGCCTGAGCCAGGGTGTCGGTCGCCAATAGGCGACGGAGCTGCTCCTTGATGCCCCAGGCGGCGGAGAGCTCGTCGGTGGGGTCATCGGTGCGGAACACCCTCTCCAACCGCTCCCACGCCCTCGGGGTGAGGGTGTCAGCGCCGCGCAGCAGGAGCATCCGGTGCGCCCAGGCCGGGTCATCCTTCCGACCCCGGCGACCGTGATGGGTGCGGGCTAGGCGTTGCCGCACGGCGGTGACCATGTCGTTCCCGAGCTTGACGAGGTGGAACTTGTCGACCGAGACCGCAGCGCGGGGCAGGTAGGTCCGCAGTGCTTTGCGGAACGCGGCCGAGGGATCGATGGCGACGATCTCGATCCGCTCCCGCCAGTCCTCAGAGCGCTGGGCAAGCCAGTCCCCGACGGCGGTGGAGTCCCGGCCGTCGACGACGCCGAGGACCTGTCCGGTGGTCAGGTCGACCAGGGTCGTCATCCATGGCTCGAACCGTCTCCAGGCACCTTCATCGGTGCGGAACCAGCGCACCGACCGGTAGCGGTGCTCATCGATGCCCAGGCGCGTCACTGGCACGTCCTCGGCGGCGGGGAGGACCACTGCGGCCGCCGCCAGCGCGGACTGGACCAGCCACCACGAGACGCCATGGGCCCGGGCGACCTCGGAGGCAGCCCGGCCCGAGGTGAGCACCGCGGAGACGACCTGATCCCGCAGCCGGGTCGTCGAACGCGCACGGTAAGGGACCTGATCGGTGGCTTCCCAGAACGTGCGCCGGGCGCAGGCCGGCTCGAGGCAGAACCAGCGCCGCTTGGCCCACACCACCTCCACCGCCCCGGCCACGGGGACGTCGCGCACCTTCTGGGACCGGCGGGAGTGGACCTTGGTCGCGAGCACCCCGCAGGACGGACAGCCCGGCGGCTCGATGGATTCGATCACCACTCGACGGCCTCCGTCGGGCAGGTCGATCGCGTCTGTGACGCGGTAATCGGGCAAGTTGAAGATCGTGCTCGCAGCATCACGCTGCGAACCAGTATTCTCGTGCACAGGCTCGTGGTCCTCTGAGGTGTGGATGTCTTGACAACACCCATCACAGCAGGACCACGGGCCGTTCTACGCCAGCGACGCGACGCTCTCCTTCACCACGAACCTTGAAGAGCC
>NZ_JAZDCG010000037.1:0-42113 GCF_036321705.1 Brachybacterium sp. J144 | reverse complement strand
TGGGCTGACCCCGTGATGTAGGTCCAGTCGTTGTGTGAGTCCTCTTGATGCTCGCTGCTGCGGGCAGGAAGACTGGTCTCATCATGACGAACACGAGGAAGCGGCACACGCCTGAGCAGGTCGTGCGCAAGCTCGGACAGGCCGACCGGATGCTGGCCGATGGCGCGGACGTCGCGGCGGTGTGCCGCGAGCTGGGCGTGTCGGAACAGACGTACTACCGGTGGCGCAACCAGTACGGCGGGCTCAAGGCCGACGACGCCAAGCGCCTCAAGGAGCTCGAGAAGCAGAACGCCACCCTCAAGCGTCTGCTCGCTGAAGCAGAGCTGGAGAAGGCGGCGCTGAAGGAGCTGGCAGAGGGAAACTTCTAGGCCCGGGCAGGAGGCGCGCCGCCGTCGCTCACCTCATCGCGAAGATGCGGGTGAGCGAGCGGATGGCGTGCCGGCTGACCGGGCTATCCAGGTCCGCCTACCGGCGCACCCTCAAGGCCGATACCGTCGCCGACCCCGACGCCGCCTTGCGTGAATGGCTGCGCGGTTACGCGAAGAAGCACCCCCGCTGGGGCTACCGGCGCGCGTACCACGACGCCCGCGGCGAGGGCTGGCAGGTCAACCACAAGAAGATCCAGCGGCTATGGCGCGAGGAAGGCCTACGCGTGCCCCAGCAACGTCGCCGTAAGCGCATCGGCTCCTCGACCGCGGACGCCCCCAAGGCGTGCGCCCCGAACGTGGTGTGGGCCATCGACTTCCAGTTCGACGTCGACGAGGCCGGGCGTCCGATCAAGATCGCGTCGATCGTGGACGAGCACACCCGGGTCTGCCTCGGCGGCCTCGTGGAACGCTCCATCACCGCCGACCGTCTCACCGACCATCTCGACGACCTCGTCAAGCTGCACGGCCCGCCCGCGGTCCTCAGAAGCGACAACGGGCCCGAGTTCATCAGCCAGGCGATCGCCGACTGGGCCGGCACCCGCACCGGCTTGTCGTACATCCCGCCCGGCTCGCCGTGGCTCAACGGCTACGTCGAGTCGTTCAACTCCCGCCTGCGCGACGAGTGCTTGAACATCAACAGCTTCTACTCACTGCTGCACGCCCAGGTCGTCATCGGCGACTGGAAAGTCGAGTACAACACCGTGCGACGCCACTCGGCGCTGGGCTACCTCACCCCGGCCGACTATGCTCGCCACTGCACCCACGAAATGGAACCCGACGACTCACACAGAGACCGGACCTAACAACGGGGGCGGCCCATCGCTCAAGGCCTCTGGCGTACCGCGCCGAATAAGGAGCCCAGCGAGGTGGACCTCCGCCATATGAGTCGTGCCGTTGAGCGTCGGGTTCACCTCGATGAGCCGGCGCAGCAGCCGCTCAGCTTCCATCGGATCGTCCTCGGCCACAGAGTCAGCCAAGTGCTCTAGCGCGGAGCTCTGAGTGAAGTAGTTCTTGCCCGCTTCCACACACGACCTCACGAACAGAGTGCGCGCCGCATCAGTGACTCCGGCATCCTCCAGCGAGAGTCCCTTGATGCGCAGATACTCGGCCCTGTTCTCTTTCTTCGCGCGGGCGAGCTTGCGCTCGAAGTGCTCCTGCTCCGCGAGGGTCCACCCCGGTGTCCTGTACCAGTCCATGGCTCAACTTCTCACACCTGTCATCCATAGACGGGACTGCTGCGCGAGTTGGCGACACCTCAACTAGACACATCTGCCATGTTGAGCACTACCCTGCGTGACAGCTACGGCACCGTAGGCTCCCCCGTCCCACAGGGTCTAAAACGGGCGATCTGACACAGATCTGCTCACTCGGGTATACCCACACGCGACACCTGTCGCCGAGACATCGCCTGTGACCTATGCCGGTAACCGGCGGAGTTCTTTCGTCGCTCAGTGGCGGCACCCGAACCCTCGTGCGGCAGTCCCAAGGGGTGGAGCCTGCCCCGTACATGCGGCGTCCCTGGAGTCGTGCGTAGTACATGCATCCGACACAGCCGACATTACGGCCCTCGATCTCTACCGAAGTCTAGTTATGTCTAGCGATTCGCTACACTCGACTAGACTTCACTATATTTCAGGAGCGCTACCGTGGACCCAGTTCGAAACCCCTATTCCCCCGGCGCTGGACGCAAGCCGTCCGCCCTGGTCGGACGCGACAAAGTCATCGATGACTGGAGTGTCTCGTTGCAGCGAGCCGAGCGCGGCAAGACCGATCAGCCGATGATCCTGTATGGCCTTCGCGGAGTCGGTAAGACGGTGCTGCTCTCGCGCCTTCGTCGCGACGCGGATGCACGCGACTGGATCACAGTGCAGGTCGAGGCGGGCTCGGGCCGCACCCTGCGCGAGATGATCGGCGAGGGGCTGTATGGGCCGCTGTCTGACCTGGTTCGGCCCTCCGCCGGAAAGAGACTCCTACGCGCCTTGAAGACGGCGCTGTCCTTCAAGGCCTCGTACGACGCCGCCGGGAACTGGAACTTCGGCATTGATCTCAGCGAAGCAACGGGCGGGGCAGCTGACAGCGGAGTTCTGCTGACCGATCTGAGCAAGATCATCCGCGACGTCTCGCTGGCTGCGGGCGATGACGGCGTGGGGTTGGCCCTGCTCATCGATGAGGCGCAGGATCTCAGCCCCGAGGAGGTTCAGACTCTGGCCGCCGTCATGCAATCTGCAGCCACGGGCGACCTGCCCGTGCTGTTTGGCCTCGCGGGCCTTCCCAGCCTGCCCCAGACGCTGGCGGAGGCGAAGTCCTACTCCGAGCGGTTCCGCTACAACGTCATCGAGAAGCTCGATCTCGGCGCCGCGAGGGAGGCAATCCTCAAGCCTGCTCGCGACGAGGCGGTCGACTGGAGCGCCGAGGCTCTGGATCACGTCGTGAACGCTTCCGGGCGCTACCCATACTTCATCCAGCAGTTCGGTCAGGAGACCTGGAACGTTGCGACCGAGACACCAATTCAGTTCGCTGATGCCCAACTCGGAGTAGCCACCGGCCAGGGCCAGCTGGACAACGGCTTCTTCCGTGCGCGGTGGGATCGGACAACCGCGGCAGAGAAGCAGTACCTCCGAGCCATGTGCCCTGAGGGCGACGACGGAGTCGGCTCCGGCGAAGTGGCGAACCGACTCAATCGGGCGGGTAGCAGCCTAGGTCCGACACGTGCGAACCTGATCCACAAGGGACTGATCTACGCACCGGATCACGGGATCGTGGCGTTCACGGTCCCCGGCATGGCTGGCTTCATCGCTCGGCAACACGACTAACCAGAACCATCGGCGACCCAGCACCCTCGTCGCCGGACTGCGGGCGGGTGACGATCCGCTCGCAGTCGTCAGGGTTGATGGGGCGGCTCGGGTTCACAGGGGCTCCTTGGAGGGTCAGGCGACGCGCTTCGGTGCGGTCGTCGCGCGGGTGCGGTGGATCGCGTCAAGGAGGATCTGGGCGCGTGAGGCCATGTCTCGGACCTCGACGGCGCCCTCGAGGAGGGCAGGGTCGCGGCCGGCGGTGCGGGCGGCGAGGAGCGCGCAGCGGTCGGCGTAGGTAGCGAGGCGCTGCGCGCGGGCCTCGTCGGCCGCGGTGGAGGCCGGGCCGTACAGCTCGAGGGCCTCGATGAAGGCGTCGCCGGCGCGGAGGAGGTAGTCCAGGACGGTGGGGCGGGTCGGGGTGCTCACGAGAGGGCCTCCAGGACATCGAAGAGGTCGAGCTGAACGGGGGTCTGCGCGGGAGCCTCGGGGGTGCGCTCCGGCTCGGGCGCGGGCTCCGGCACGGATGCCGTCGCGGGCTCCGGTTCGGGGGCGTAGTCCTTGAACGGCTGCCACTGGTCCCAGCCGCCGCTGTAGATGCGGGGGCCTCGGTAGCCGAGCGGCCACGGCACCCTGCCGCCCGGGTAGAGGACGTGGGCGATGTCCCGGAAGCGGGGCCAGTCGTCGCTGAACCACTGGCCGGCGCAGTGCGGCTTCGGGTGCGGGCACTCCGGGTTCTCGCACGGCTCAGTGCCGGTGAACTTCTTCTTGTCGGGCTGGCGGCCGATCTGGTCGTCCCAGCACTGCAGGGCGCGCCAGCGTGCGGTCTGGTCGCCGTCGACGGGCATGTCCGGCTCTTCGCCGCGCTCCTCGTAGTAGGCGAGGTCCTCGGCGAGGGGGCGGAGGTGGAAGCACGGGTGCAGGCCTCGCCCGGACGTGCGCGCATGGTGGATCGCGTCGGGGTGCGGGTACTCCGGCGGGACGCCCGGGGTGTTGTTCGGGACGGGCCGGTAGAGGTGGACGGCACCGGTCGCGTCGGTCATCTTCTCGCGGTCGACGAGGGCCATCACGCGACCTCCTCGAGGGTGCGGGCGAGGGTGATGTTCCCTGCGCGGCGGGCGGCGGCGCCGGCGGTCTGGGTGCGGGCCCAGCCGCAGGCTCGGATCGCGTCCTCGACGGCGGTGCCGGTGGCGAGGAGGCCTCGGAGGCGCTCGAGGCGGTCGGGCTTGGGGCGGCTGTGCGGCTGGGTCCAGGTGTGCAGGGCCGGGTGGATGCGCTCGGCTGCGGCGTGCAGGGCGGGGAGCGCGTCGGCACTGTCCTGGCCCTCGGCGGGGGCGCTCATGACCCACCACTGCTTGCCGGCGGGGTCCGTCCAGGTGTGGCCGCTCCATTCGCCGGTGATGGTGATGGTGTCCGGAACGATGCTGGAGAGCTGGTTGAGCGCGGCGCGGTGGTGCCGGCTCTCGGGGGCGGGGTGATGGATGGGGAAGATCGCGGCGTAGTGGTCGGTGCTCATGGGTCAGCCCTCCAGGTCCAGGTAGGGCTCGTCGTCGAAGTCGGCCTCGGCCGCGGCGGGCCGGCGCTCGGCCTGGCGGTCGAGCTCCTGCGCCCACGGGTCGTCGGAGAGGAAGTCGGTCTCGTCGGTGAGGGGGTTCGTGATCTCGTCCATGCAGGCAGATTAGCCCCCCTCAACTCTAAGAGTCAAGGGGGGCTAAACCGTCTGTTCGAGTCAGGTCGCGGCGCGGCCCTCGTGAAGGAGTTGGGAGACGCGGGAGCGGCTGACACCGAGGAGGCCGGCGATGTCGGCGGAGCGGTAGCCGGCGGCATCGAGGCGGATCACGAGGTCTCGAGTGGCGCGTGCGGCGGCCTCCTGGGCGGCTGCAGCCTCGACGGTGGCCGTCCGGGCTGCACGGACGTCTGCGCCGAGCTCTCCGGCTGCAGGGAGGATGACGAGGGTGGCCTCGGAGTGATCGGCATCGGGGTCGGCGGCAGCGAGGTGCTCGAGGATTGCGGGGCGCGCCTTGTCGAGCGTGCGAACTCGAGCGACGGGGCCGTCTGCACCCTCGGGAGTGAGGTCCCATCCCTGGGGTGTACGGGTGGCCTGGACCGTGACCTCGTATGTCATGTGCGCTTCTCCTTGGACTGCATCGAACGAAGCGTAGTTGAGCCCCCCTTTACGGTCAATCGGGTCATGGCTGCCGCGGACGCAAGCGTCCTTGCCTTCGAGGCCGGTGGTTGCGGCACGTGGGTGGTCGCGATGCGCGTCCGATGGGTACGTCCTGGAAAGCCCGAGAATAGATCTTCGCCGCTGGATCTACTGGTCGGTCTTTCACTCCTCAGGAGGAGTCGCGTTCGTGATCTCTGCGAGGAGGGTCTGAGGGGCCCGGGCGCGCTCTTTAGCAGTCGGGGGCGGTGCAGGTTGCATTGCGCCGTGGCCAACGCCGGCACTCCTTGGCATGCGTGAGGACCCCGTGGGGAGGAGGCTCTTTGGAACCTTAGGTGCGGGCGGGGCGGCTGGCTGCCGCTGCTCTCCCTGGCGGATCCTCTCTCGCTCGACCTCCGCGTCCTGGCGGATCCTCTCGCGTCTGGTCTCGGCCTCTTGGCGGATCTCCTCGCGGCCGGTCTCTCCTCGTTCCTGCAGGTATGTCCGCACCGTCGCCCCGGCCTGCACCAGGAGCGCACCGAAGGCGGATGCTACGGCGACGGCGGGCACGATGAGCTCGACGACGATCGGGCTGCCGTACTGGATGCTCCGGATCCGCAGCGCTGCTTCGGGGATGGTGCGCAGGCTGCGCCGGGGGTGCCGGAAGTCGGGAATTTCGCCGACGATGAGGCCTGGGAATTCTTCACTCAGTGCTAGGTCGTGGAGGTAGGTGATCACCTCGAGCATTGCGGCGATCTCAACGGCAGTGAGGTCGGGGGGCGACTCGGGAAAACTGACCTCGAGGCGAGATGGTTCCCCGGCAGTCACCTCTCGAACTCTCTCCCCCAACTGGTGGTGGGATCTATACGGGGTGGGTTCCATGCGTTCTCCTTGTCAGCGGCCGTAGCCCTGGTCGTTGGCGGGGGTGGGCTGTCGCCAGTGCTGGCGTGCTGGCATGCTGTCGTGCTGTCGTGGTGGCGTGCTGACCGATGGTGCTGCAGGGAGCGTGGGTTCGGTGGGTTCCTCGGGTGCGTGGTCGTCGTCGCGGGCGGCCATCTTCTGGTCGACGGTGGCGAGCTGTTCGCGGGTGAGGGTGAGGAGGTGGGCGTGCTTGAAGGGCTGGCCGAGGTTCTTCTCGGCTTCGGCCAGTTCGGTCTCGCGCTGGGGAAGTTGGCGCTCGAAGCCGGCGGCGTCGCGGCCGATGGCGGTGATGCGGGATTCGAGGCTGGTGATGACGCGGTGGTCGGTGGTGGCGAGGTCGGCGGCAGTCATCTTGACGGCGTGGTCCTCGAGGGTGCCGGGGACGTGGAGGTGGATGCGGGGGTTGTGGGGTGGCTGGCCGCTGTTGACCGTGCCGATGACGGTGGCGTGGATGGGGTGGCCGGCGAGGGTGCCGATCTGGCCGAGGTCGCGGTCGTTCATGTGTTCGGCGTGGAAGTGGGTGTCGCGGGCCCAGTGGGCGATGGCCTCGCCGGCTTTGGCGCGTTCGCGGTAGGTCTGGTCGTGCAGCTGGATGGTGAACTTGTCGCCGGAGACGTCCTGGGTGCGTTCGGCGAGCTGCGCGAGGGTGTGCTGGTGGGTGCGCATGGTCTCGATGCTGTCGCGCATCTGGGGAATGCGGATGCGGAGGTTCTGCTGCTCGGTGCTGTGGGCGCGCTCGAGACGGCCCAGGCGCTGCAGTTCGGTGGTGAGCTTGGTCTTCTCGATGAGGAGGGGGTTGTCGGCGGCGAGGGCGGTGATCTCGGCGTAGTCCAGGGAGTTCTGGCCGATGTCCTCGATGGTGCGCATGTCGAGGCTGCCGCGCATGACCTGGTTGATGAAGCGGGACTTCCGGTCGACGGTCTGCCACATGTAGGCGTCGAAGCTCTTCTGGGTGGCCCAGCGGTGGACGGAGACTTCGTCGTTGGCGTTGCCCTGGCGGATGATGCGGCCCTCGCGCTGCTCGACGTCGGCGGGGCGCCAGGGGCAGTCGAGGTGGTGGAGGGCGACTGCGCGGCGCTGGACGTTGGTGCCGGTGCCCATGGTCTGGGTGGAGCCGATGAGGACGGCGATGTCGCCGTTGCGGGCGTCGGCGAAGATCGCGGCCTTGTCGCGGTCGTTCTTGGCGGACTGCATGAAGCGGATCTTCTCGGAGGGGACGCCGGCGTCGACGAGGCGGTTGCGGAGGTCGTCGTAGGCGTCGTAGGCGGAGTCCTGGGAGGCGTGCAAGTCGCAGAACACGATCTGGAGGGCGCCGGGGGCGGTGCCGCCGGAGTCGGTGGCGTACTCGGTGTCCTTGTGCTGGTGGTAGGTGTCTGCGATGGCTGCGGCTGCGCGGGCGACCTTGCCGTTGTTCGCGGCGGGGTCCTCCATGCCGACGAGCTCGGGGCTGAGGGCTGCCTTGCGGCCGTCGGAGCTGATCCAGAGCATGTTGTCCTCGTAGTTGCTGACGAGGCCCTTGCGGACGGCGTCGGCGCGGTCGCCGAGGTCTTGGATGTAGTCGAGGGTGATCGCGGAGGCGGGCACCATCTCCATCTCGGGGCCGCGGGTCCCGTCCTCGCGCCGGCGGAGGTCGGGGGTGGGGAGGTTGAGGTCGTCGGCGAGCTTGACGTCGGCGTAGGTGTGCATCATGCGTAGCAGCTCGGGGACGTTCTGGAACTGCGCGAACCGCTGGACGGTGCGGAACTTGTTGCCCTCGGGGGCCATCTCGACGCTCATGACGGTCTTCCCGAACGTGGCGGCCCAGGTGTCGAAGGAGCGGACGCCGGCGGCGTCGAGGAGGTCCGGGCGGAGGTAGCGCTGCATCGTGTACGCCTCGGAGACGCTGTTGGCGATCGGGGTGCCGGTGGCGAAGGTGGCGACGCGCTCTCCGTGGACGGAGCGGAGGTAGTCGACCTTCATCTTCATGTCGTTGGCGCGGTCGGATCCCTTGATCGAGGCGCCCATGATGTTGGAGTCGGTGGCGAGGTTCTTGTAGTCGTGGGCCTCATCGATGCAGAGGTAGTCGATCCCCGTGTCCTCGAAGCTGATGCCGGGGTCGTAGTTCTGATCGAGGGTCTTCTTGAGATTGTTCTCGGCGCGGGCGATCTTCTTCTCGATCTCTTTGACGGTGAGGTCACTGCCGGCGCCGGAGGCGTTCTGCTTGCTCTCGAGGAGTTCGCGGAGCTCGTTGCGGATGAACTGGGCCTTGTTCTCGGGCGTGAGGTCGAGCTTCTGGAAGGCTCCACGGGTCATCACGACGCAGTCCCAGTCGTTGTTGGCCAGGCGCCCGATGAACTGCCGCCGCTTGTCGCTGGAGAGGTCGTCGCCGCTGGCAGCGAGGATGGTCGCGCGCGGGTAGATCTCCATGAACTCGCGAGAGAACTGCTCGAGCATGTGGTTGGGCACGACGATCGCGGGTTTCGCGGCCATGCCGAGTCGCTTCAGCTCCATGGAGCCCATGACCATCTCGGCGGTCTTTCCGGCTCCGACTTGGTGGAACAGGCCGACGGCGGGCTCGTTGATCATGCGGGCGACCGCGGTGCGCTGGTGCTCGCGGGGCGTGAACGTCTCGGCGATGCCGGGGAACGTCAGCAGCTCGCCGGCCTCGGTGTAGTCGCGCAGGACCAGGGAGTTGAAGGAGTCGTTGTAGGTGCGGGCGAGCCGTGCAGCGCGGTTGGGGTCTTCCCATACCCATTCCCGGAAGCGGTCCCGCAGTGCGTCAGCCTTCGCGTTGGCGGCGGCGGTCGCGGTGGGGTTGAGGACCGTGCTGCCGTCCTCCTGGGTGTCGTGGACGAGGATGGAACGCTGCTCAGCCATGGCCTTGAACAGCTCGAGCGCGTTGCGACGGTCGGTTCCCCAGGTGATCGTCGCGGAGGCCATGTTCCCGAGGCCGCGCTGGGAGGTGAGCCAGCGGCCATCGCCGGTGCTCTCCATGGTGATCTGGCCGGGGCGCGCACCGAGGAGGGTGGTGATGAACTCCTGGTGGTCGGCTGCGGGGATCCAGGCGGCGCCGACCTGGGGCTCGATGTCGGCGGGCGTGAGGTCGGTGGGGATGACGGCCTCGAGCGCGGGGACGTTGACCGTGTAGCGGTCGGGATCGCTCTCGGCGGCTTCTCGGGCCTGGTCGAGCTTGTCGCGGACGTTGCCGGAGAGGTACTCGGCGGCCGGGACGAGCCGCTCGGTGGCGGGGTCGTCGTAGACCAGGGTGCCGAGCTCCTCGCGGGCCTGGTCTGGGGAGAGGCCGCGCAGGCGGGCGATCTCGTCGAGGTTGACCTGGCCGTAGGTGTCCAGGCTGATGGCGAGGGCGTCGTGGATGGTGTCGGCGCCCTGGGCAGTGTGTCGGCGGGCGACAGTGCGGCGCTCGAGGAGGTCCGCGGGCCGGGCGGTCTGGGTTTCGGGGTCAAACTTCTCGAGGGCGTTGACGAACGCGGCGAAGGGGTCACCGCGGAACACCTTGGTGGCGGAGGGGTAGTTCCGAACCATGTACTCGGTGCCGGTCTTGCTGGTGCGCCAGGAGGGGCGGAAGCGGTTGATGGGGCCGTAGGTGTCCTGGTGGTGCTGCCAGGCATCGCGGAGAGCGGCACGCTGCGCGGACAGGTCGGGGCTGTCTCCCTCGGTGCGGGCCTCGGTCTGGAGCAGTGCGGTGCCGGCGTCGCGCAGGGTGAGGAGGGAGCGCAGCTCGCGGCGCGTGGCCGGGGACTTGGGCACGTCGAGAGGTTCGGGCTGCCCGTTGACGTACTGCACGAAGTCATCGCCGGCGGTGGCGATGTGGCCGTCCCAGCGGATCGAGGCGGGTGCCTCTTCGACGTCCGGCGCGGCGACGGGCTCGCGAGGCTCTGCGGCGAGGTCGAGGGAGGGCGCGACGGGCTCGGCGCTGTCCATGACGAGGCCGGCGGACTGGGCACGGTCCGTGACGCGGCTGAGCGCTGCGGGCAGCTGCTCGGCCAGGGTGGCAGACGTGGGGAGAGTGACGCCGAGCTGGAAGGAGCCCCGCACGCCGGTGGTGGTGACGAAGTCTCCGAGAACTTGCTCAGGGTGCTGCAGGAAGTAGTCGTTGACGCGGAAGCTCGTGGTGCCGTTGGGGACGCCGCGATTGAGGACGGGGACGTTGTGCGCGGTGGTGCGGGTCCACTCGTCGCTGCGGGGTGCGTCGTTCTCGTGGCGCTTGCGGAACAGCAGCACGTCGGTGAGGACGTCTGTGCCGGCGGCGCGCTGGTGTGCCTTGTTGGGCAGGCGCACGGCGCCGATGAGGTCGGCGCGCTGGTGCATTTCCCGGCGCGCTGCGGGGTTCTGGGCGTCCATCGTGTAGGCGCTGGTGACGAAGGCTGCCACTCCCCCGGGCCGGACGAGGTCGAGGGACTTGATGATGAAGTGGTTGTGGATCGAGTGCTCGCCGGCGTTGTGGGCGCGGTCGTAGAGCTTGAAGTCTCCGAAGGGGACGTTGCCGATCGCGGCGTCGAAGCTGCCGTTGGGGAACGGGCTGGTCTCGAAGCCCTCGGCGCGGATCGTCGCTGCCGGGTAGAGGTGGGAGGCGAGTTCGGCGGTGGTGGGGTCAAGCTCCACACCGGTCATGCGGGCACCCTCGGGCGCCAGGCCGATGAACGTGCCCATGCCGGAGCCGGGCTCGAGCACGCTCCCCTGCTCGAAGCCGAGGTCGGTCATGGCCTGCCACATGGGCGCGACGATCGTGGGGTCGGTGAAGTGGGCGTTGACGGTGGTGCGGCGGGCGGCGGCGTAGGCGTCCTCGCCGAGGAGGTCCAGCAACTGCACGCGGCGATCGTGCCAGTCGGCGCGGCGCTGGTCGAACACCTCGGGGACGGCTCCCCAGGAGCCGTAGCGGGCGATGGTGGCCTGCTGCTCGGGGGTGGCTGGCTGTCCGCTCTCGCGCAGCGCTGCGAGGGTGCGCAGCGCGGCCATGTTCGCGCCGTAGCGGGCGACAGCTCCGGAGGGGGCGAGATCGTCCTGCGAGGTGGGGGTGAACGCGGGAGGGGTCAGTCCTCCGGGCCGGTCCTCGGCTCGCTGCTCGCTCCGAGCACGATCGTCCGGTTCAGGCGTCGTGCCTCCAGCGCCTGCAGCATCTCGTCCTGCTGCTCCCCCGTCGGGACGTTCTGCCGGATCCAGGTCTCCTGCTCGTCGTGGCTCATCTCGTCCCAGTCCTCCGGCTCGTCCGGTTCCGGGGTCACGCTCGGGGGTTGATACTCCGCCAGGACGATCTCCTCTGCCTGCTGCCGGGCTGCGTTCAGCCGGCCGACCTTCTGCAGGTAGCTCTCCGCCGCCGGGTCGGTCCCCTCGAGGCTCGGCAGGAGCTCCAGAATCTCCTCCTGCACCCTCTCCCCCATCTGGGCGAAGTGCGTCGTCGGATCGTCCAGGCTGCTGACGTAGGTCGGGTCCGCGGCCGTCCACTGCTGCTGCAGCAGATTCGCGTACTTGTTCATCGGTGTCCTCCTCGAGCCGGTCGGCCTCAGGCTCGGCCCAGAGCGTGTCGAAGTCGAAGGCGAGCTGATCGTCGCTCGCTCTGCGGGTACGGCGTGCCACGTGGATCCCCCAGGCCGGTTACAGAGACGTGAGTCACTGTACCGACGGGCCTGTAGCCAGCGGGGGACGCGGTCGCAGTTCGGCAGGCGGGGTGTGCGGTCCATGGCGGACTCCCTTCGAGATGAGGCACGAGCTTGCTGGGAAGCCAGCATGCAGGCGTGCCAGCATGAGGAATGGGCCGGGTTGCTGGCACGCTGGCAGTTCAGCTAGCTGTCTTGCGGGCGAGCTTCTGCTTGATGGCGTCTTGGATCCACTCCTGGACGCTGACGTCCTCGGTCAGAGCGGAGGCCTTCACGTCCTTGTGGAGTGACTTCGGCAGCCGGATGGTCAGCTTGCTGATCTCGTCGGCGACCTGTGAGGACGGGTCGATGAAGGCGTCCTTGGCGCTTCCCGTCGAGCGGGCGTCGGTTCGAGGACGGGCGGCGTACCGGTTTGCAGGCTTGGTGGCCATCGTCAGAGCACCTCCAGGAGCTCGGTTGTGAGGTGGTCGAAGCGGAACTTGCTCGGGTCGGGGACGGTGCCGCGGAGTCGCCCGATGGAGACGCTGGCGGGGATGACGGTCTCGAAGCGCCCGACCCCTCGCTCATCGAGGAGCGAGGCGAAGTCGGCGGCGTCGTTGGTGCGTCCGTCGAAGCGGGACAGGAGCACGTACGTGGGGACCTGGGAAGCGGTCACCTCGACCGTGCTCCAGGCGCGGTCGGTGTCCATGAACCCGGGCGGCGTGGGGACGATGATGAGGTCTGCGGCCTTCACGGCTGCGTCCACGACGCTGGGGTCGGTGGGGGGCGTGTCAATGACGGTGAAGTCGGTGGTGGGCTTGTAGTTGCGGAGGCTGGCGTGGTTGGCCGGGCGGACGTCGAACGGCAGGGGGGTCCCGTCCTCGTCGGCGATGCGCGCCCAGTCGGTGGCGGACCCCTGGAGGTCCATGTCGAGCACGGTCACGGTGTGTCCGAGGTTGGCGAGCTGGGTGGCGATGAGGATGGTGGCCGTGGTCTTCCCGACGCCACCTTTGAGGTTCACTACGGCGATCGTCTTCATGGTCGCCAGCGTACTGGCGTGCTGGCGTGCTGGCAAGCCATGCTGCTGGGATGCTGTCAGGCTGGCTCGGCGTGGAATAGCCCTTGATGCAGTCACGGTTCGGGCCAGCTAGAGGAGTGCCAGAGTCACGAGGGCCGCCAGGCTGAGTGAGCCGAATTAGTCGATCGCAGGGTTCCTCGTTGGTTGATCCTGTCGTCGCGACGCCACCATGCTGGCACGCTGGCGTGCTGTCAGTCCTGGGTGGTGTCGCGTTGGTGTACCCCCGAGATGGTTCGCTGTGCGTTCAGTCGTCGGGCGCTGTAGAGGCCGCTGCTGAGAAGGATCGTGAGGACGAGTCCAAGGGTTGTGGCGACGAGCAGTGCGCCTTGTGCCGGGCCGATGAAGGCGGCTGCCGCACTGGGGTCGTTGAGGTCGAGGACGTAGTAGGTGGAGGCGATGGCGTTGTTGACCATGTGGGCGGCGAAGAGTGGCCAGATGCGGCCGCTGACGATGTAGAGCAGGGCAAGGGCGAGGGCCCAGACGAGGTGACCGGGGACCGCGATCACGCCGTAGTAGACGTGGAAGGCGGTTCTGAGGATCACGGCGGTGATGAGGATGCTGGGCCAGCGGTGGCCGGCGGAGCGGAGCGCAACGATGGGGACGGCGAGGACGATGATCTCCTCGACGGCGCCGCTGAGCATGCTGTCGAGGATGAGCATCAGCTCGGCCGCGGGGTCGCTGGGCAGCGTCCAGGGGAAGGAGTTCTGGTCGGGCAGGCCGGGAATCGCCTCGAGGGCGAGGGTGATCGTTCCTCGTGCCTGGAAGATCAATAGCGCGATGAGGAACACGCTGGCACTGGTCTGCCATGGTGCGCGCTTCCCGACGCCGATGGTGGTCGGGGCTGTGTTGGTGATGCGGGCGAGCATCTGGAGCACGGCGATGCCCGCGATGGTGAGGCCGAGAGCGGGGATGATGCTGTTGAGGAGCGCCCAGGAGTCCCGGGTGCCGGCAGCGCCGGTGTGGGGGTAGAAGGCGAGGATGATCGCTGCGACGGTGGCGGTGAGCCAGGTGACGCTGTAGAGCCCGCCAACGAGTGCCCACGCCGTAGTGCGCGGGAGCGCGCCGGGGGCGCTGATGCGGAGAGGTCGCCACAGGGTGTGGAGGACTCGGATGCTCACCCGACGACGTGCGACGTGAGCGCGAAGCTTGCCTGCCTGGCGGGTGGTCATGCGACTCCTTGCAACGGCTGCTGGCGTGCTGGCGTGCTGGCAGAGTGTGGAGGTGGGTCGAGGTCGTTGAGGCGCATCTCGTCGAGGAGCGCGAGGATCTCGCGGTCAGCTTCGAGGTCGGCGGCGTGGAGAGCGATGTCGTGGCGAGCGAGGTAGGCCCACCAGATGCGTCGGTGCTCGCGGTAGGTGGCGAGCTTGGTGGCGCGGGCGTGTGTCACGCCGAGGCGTTCGGCAAGGCGCTCGAGGTGGGTGTCGTCGCTGGTGAGCCAGTACCCCTCGTCGGGGTTGCCGTCAATGAGGTTCCATCCGGTGAGGGTGGCGAGGGCGTCGGTGACGGCGGTGCGGGACAGGCCGGTGCGGGCCTGGATGGTGGTGGGGGAGGAGCCGTGACCGTGCTCGATCGCTTCGTAGGTGAGCGCGGCGGGGGCGCCGAGGCGTTCGAAGACGGGGCGGAGAGCGTGAGCCTTCCCGCGGATCCAGCGCACCGTGGCAGCCGCGTCGGCGTAGCGGTCGGGGATGCGCAGAGCGTAGGCAGCGGCTTCTCGGCCGTGGGCGCGGGCGATGAGGGTGATCCAGGGGTCGTGCTGGGTGGAGAGCTCGCGGAGGAGGGCCGCAACCGTCTGGATGCTGAGCCCGGTGGCGAGGGAGAGACCGCGGACACCGGTCGCGGTGAGCGTGGAGCCGATCTCGTGGGACTGCTTGGCGATGGCGCGGAGGAGGAGCCGGCGGGTCCAGCCACGAGCTCCGGGGAACTCCCGGGTCTCCACCTCGTGCAGGAGGCTGCGCCAGGCGCGGATGGAGCCGTGGCTGTCGTGGACCGAGGGCTCCCCCGTGTGAGAGTTGGCGCTTGTGTCAGATGTGTGGCCGGAGTCTTCCTGCTCGTCGTTCTTGGCTCTGAACAGGGCCTCCATTCGGGACCAGTCATCGGCGAAGGCTCGCCAGGGGCGGGGACGGTGGGCGTGGAGTGCCCAGAGACCGGGCCAGCGGCCGTCGTTCATACGCGTGGCGACGTCCTCGCGGCTGAGGCCGGTGGCCATGGCGGACCAGAGCACGGCCCAGCGTGCCTCCGAAGGGCTGTCGTACCCGTAGGCGGCCCAGTCGCCCTCGAGCGCGAGGGCGAGGTACTTGTGGCCCATGACGCGGCCGGCGCCGGCGTTGTAGACGACGGGGGTGCTGTGGGGCTCGGCGGCGACGGTCGCGGCGCGCTTGGCCTGGACGAGGCGAATCTCGTCGCGGAGGTTGAGGCGGAGCTGGCGGACGGCGCGGGCGGGAGTGCGGAGCCCGTTGATGCGCTCCCGGAGGGAGCGTTCACTGATGGTGAGCTGTCGGTGGCCGCCGAGCTTGTGGGCGCTGCCGGGGACGGTGATGCAGCCTCGTGCGATCGACTGGTGGGGGGAGGGGTCGAGCGTCTCCCAGCGCTGGGCCATGGCCTCGACGAGCTCGCGTGCCTCGATGAAGGGAAGGGCGTGCTCGAGGAGGACGTAGACGTGAGAGCCGCCGTGGGCGTGGTCGGTGAGGAACCAGGCGCCTGCCTGGTCGAGCAGCGCCTCGGCCTGGAAGACGTCGTAGGCGACGTCGTCGATCTGCTCGGTGGTGCGGTCCTTCGCGTCGAAATCGAGGGCGAGGACGTTGCACTGTCCGGCGTCACTGTAGAGACGGACGGCGGCGGGCTTGGCAGGCAGGGCCGGGCTGAGGGCACGCTCCGTGCTCGCGGGATAGCTGACGCGGTTCTCACGCTGGGGCTTGGCCAGGCGCATGCGGGGCTGGCCGGCGATGACGGGAGCGGTGAGCGACCACGAGGTCTCTGGGGGGAGGGTCGTCGGGGTGTGCGGAGACACGCCGGGCTCGCCGTACTTGCCTACGGCGAGGCGACCCCCGTACTCTGGGGGTACCACTTGAACTCCTTTCGTTCAGCCCCGGGGATCACCAGCGCCAACTGGCCCCCAAGACTTTTCACCACCCCCGGACCTGCGCCAACAGGTTGCGGGGGTGAAGTCTTTATGCGGACTTTCTGAGATCGCCCAGATCGATGCGGTTCTGCCCTCCGTCGGCGTCAGCCGCGGCCTCGAGGGCGTCGATCTCCTGCTCCAATTCTGCGAGGTGGGCTTCGAAGATCCGTGCCACGGTCGGACCCTTCCCAGCTCCGGTGAGCTCCAAGTAGCGCTCGAGGAGGTCATGAGCCGGTTTCGCGATCGGCGAGTTCACGTAGACGCGGGGACCCTTGCTGGGGCGGCCGCCTCGGTTCTTCTCCATGGGCACGACACTATGGGGCGCTTTCCTGAAAGACGCGGACGCGGTGCGGCGTGTCGGGGGGTTCATCGGCTATCTCCGTCGCTGTGCTCGGCGAGGCCGTGGGAGATGGCTGCGGCGGCGGTCTGGTAGGCGGCGCGGGTATCGGGCGCGAGTGCGTCGAAGTCGATCTGGCCGCCGGCGTCGAGGATGGGGTCGAAGGGGACAGGGAGGATCGCGCGTACGCGGTTCTCGAACTTCGCGGCGATCGCGCGGGCGTCGCCATGCTGGGTGGCGGAGTCGTGGAGGAGGACGACTGCGTTCTTGACGAGGTCGCCGTAGCCCCAGCCGATGAAGTTGTCGAGCATGAGCTCGGCGGCGTAGGCGCCGTCTTCACCGGGGGAGACGGGGATGACGAGCTGGTCCGTTGCTGCGAGGGCGGCCTTGAAGTGGGAGACCTCGTGGTTGTTGCCGGTGTCGACGATGATCAAGGAGTAGAACCGGCCGACGATCTCGTGGACCGTGCGGAATGCTTCGCCGTCGACCTGGTCCTGCTTCTTGCGGGACTCGTCGGAGGCGAGGACGGCGAACTTGTTGTCGCCCTGGCCGCGCGTGTAGCGGGAGAGCGTGGTGCGCCGGGATCCCTCCACGGTGGTGAACTCGGTCGCTGCCTGGTCCAGGAAGTCCACGACGGACCGGCTGTGGTGATCTTTGAGGGCGCGGAAGCCCATGGTGCCGCGGGTCTCGTTGGCATCCCAGGCGATGACGTCGCCGCCTCGGATCCGGCCGGCGGCCGCGGCGATGCAGAGGGCGTCGGTGGTCTTGCCCACGCCGCCCTTGTCGTTCATGAAGCCAACGGTCTTGGGCTCGCCGTAGTTGGTCTGGATGACCGCGCGCTCGGCACGGTCCTGCTCAGCCGCGGCGCGTTCGCGGGCGGTACGGCGGGTCTCCTTCACAGCCTCTTCCTGGGCGAGCTGCTCATCGGCGCGGCGGGTCTCCTCTTCGCGAGCGATCTCCTGGCGCAGGCTCTCGCGGCGCTCGGCGAGCTCCGCGTCGGTGGGGGTGAGCTTGAGGCCCATGCCGTTGAGGGTGCCTCGGAAGCCGCGCGTGGCGGGCTCCTGGGCTATCGCGATCCAACGGGGATCGGCGTCGACGGGATCGGAGGCCTGCGGCTCGGCGGCGGGGACCGCCGGAGGCGGCGTGATGGGTTCAGTGGCCTGCTGGTACTCGCGCTGCGGGACAGGAGTCATGGAGGAGTGGACGTCGGACTGCACCTCACGGAAGGTGTGGTGCTCGTCGACAGGGAAGCCCTGCTCCGCGGAAGGGGTGCTCTGGTCGATTCGGGGGATGGTCAGGGGCTCGGGCTCCTGCGACCCGGTGGGGGTTTCGATGGGTGCGGGTTCGGGCTCGGGGGCGGTCCAAATCTGGCCGTCGGGAGTGATGTTGAGGTGGAAGACGGCGCCGTCCTGTTCGGTGACGTGCAGTCTGACGGGCTGATTGGTGCGGGCGGCATGATCCCGGAGGGCGTCCATCGCGGCCTTCTGAGAGGCAGGGCCGGAGCCCGGGGTGGGCGTGAAGGGAGATCCATCGATCGAGAGGTAGTTCGTTCCCGTGCGGTCAACGGTGATGCTGGCGCTACTCATGGTGCTTTTCCCCTTATCAGAGCGTGTTATCAGAGCGTGGTGAATGGGTTGGTGCGGCCTCGGTGCTCTCCGGAGAGGAGGAACTCGAAGTGCCAGAACTCTTGGTCATGGACGCTGAGGCCGTGCTGGAGCCCGGCTGCGTGCATGGCGGCCCAGAGGTCACCGCTGGTCATGCACGCCCCGTCAGACGTCTTCCCGGTGCACTGGTTCTTGTTGTAGCTGCCGGGGAGGCCGGAGACGTCAACGGCTCCCCCGGTCTGGTGGTGGCTCCTGCCCTTGACGGCGGCATTTGCGTTGGAACCCCCGCCGGAGATCCTGGCCTGGGAGGCCCAGGAGCGGAAGCTGCTGGAGAAGACAGGGTCGTAACCCTGGCTGCGGAGGGTGGCGAGCCATGCCTGGAAGTAGGGGGCGTAGCGGGCGTTGATGACGACTTCTCCGCGGGCGAGGCCGCCAAGGTCTCCTTCCCGGCAGTCGGAGCCTGTGCAGACGGTGCCAGTGATGGAGCAGAGTCGGATCGGGACGCGCGCCCCCTTGAAGGCTCCGTCGTGGACCCCAAGGTCAGTCGTGCCTTCGGGGCAGGCAATGTCGGTTGAGGGGTCGCCGAGGGAGTTCTGGTCGGGGATGCCCTCGCCGCCAGCAGGGCCAGCACAGTTCGTTCCGGTGCCGACGGCGGGGGAGCCCTCGCCCTCGGCATCGTCCGGGTCCTGGCCCCCGCGGATCGCGGCGATGAGCTCGCGGGCTTCGTCCTCATAGGCGGCGTAATGGTTGGGGTCGGCATTGCCCTGGACCCGGTGGGCGGCCTCGGTGATCGACAAAGAGTCGCGGTTGTCGATCTTCTTCAAAGCCTCATAGAACATCGTCGCCGAGGTGTGGGGGTCCATGCGGTCTTCATAGGTGCCCCAGGCGCCATTGTCACGCTGCTGGAACAGGCCGCGGGAGTCGGGGCCAGCCGCGTCGCCGTGGTCGATGACGGTCAGGGTGGATTCCCCGATCGCGGTGGTCACGGCGATCTCCTGGTCCCGTTGGGTCATGCCAAGATCGGCGCCAGCGTTCATAATGGCGATCGCATTGGAGACCTGGGTGGTGTTCCACTGACCGATCTCACGAGAGCTGCTGCTGATGCGCTCTCCGACAGCGCCGATCCCGCACTGCTGCCCGTTAGCGATGTTGTTGGACGCGAGGGCGAGGACGATGACGATGACGAGCAGTGGCGTGAGGACGACGGCAACGGCGGCGAGGACGGGCTTGTTCATCGTTCAGCGCTCCTTGGGGAAGCGGATCGACTCGGTCAGCCACCCGTCGGGCTGCCGGTACAAGGTGAGGGTCCAGGTGCCTTGGTCCGAGGGCACGGAGACCTCGGCAGTGTTGCCCTCGTCGAGGAAGGTGACGTCGGCGTGGCCGGCGATCCTCCCTGGCAGGATGTTCTCGATCTGCGTATAAGCGAATGGCTCGCCACCCTCGGGGGTCATTAGCGCAGCGAGATCGGCGTACCACTGGTCCTGGGTCTTGTCCGTCGCCCAGAGTGCCTCCAGGGTCGCGGTCGCGTGATCGCCTGCGCTCTGGCTGTCCGCCGCGTCGGTGGGGGCGGCCGCGTACGTCACGTGGTCCTCGTCGTTCTCGCCCGTCTCGCCTCCCGCGTCCGAGGGGCCGCGGACAGGGGTGGGGAGCGGGCTCGGAGCGGGCTCCGGCTGCCGGCTGCAGCTAGTCGCGAGGGTCAGCAAGGCTAGCGTGGTGAAGACCTGGCGGCGAGTGATCATCCTTGGCCTCCGTCCGAAGCGGTAGGGCTGGTCGCGGGGAGTGCGTAGAGGCTGGTCTGGTCGAGCCGAGTCGCGATGACATACGCGAGAGTGCCGTCGGTGGATTCGGCGACGGGGAGAGCCGCGTCGAGGTCGTGATAGGTGATGGCGCCCGTGTCGAGGTCGTACCTGGCGGGCGTCTGGTCGACGGTTCCCCAGAGCGCGAGGTTGGTGAGCGCGGTGACCTCGAGGGGTCCCGGGCGATCGTCCTCGGGGTCAGGCCCGGGCAATCCGGTGAGTGCTGCGAGCGGCGTCTCGGTGTTGGGCCGGATGACGAAGTAGCCCCACACCCAGGTCGATTCGTCAGGGCTGCGCCGGGGTTCGTTGAGGTCGTTGTGGCTGGGCGCTTCGAGGTCCTCGAGATGCGCGGCGAGGTCGCCACCGGGCAGTTCGTGGAGGGTGAGGGTCGCGACGTCGCCCCTCTCGTTGACCCAGAGTGAGGCGAGGTGGTCGGGACCGAGGACGCGCGCCTGCAGTAGCTCATAGTCGGCGGGGATTCCGGCAAGGGGGGAGGTGCTGGCGGCGTTCTGATCGGTGATGGCGATCCACCCGGTCGGACCGACGGCGACAACCATGCCGTCGTGGGTTCCGGCGGCCTGTGCGGGCACGGGCACGTCCACGGTCGCGAGGACGTCCCTGGCTAGGAACGTGACCGTCTGAGGTTCGAGGACCCATGCGGGCATCGGCCCGGAGGTGATGAGAGCTTCGACGTTGCTGGTCTCCAGGGCGAGGGTTTGAGGTGAGGGCGTGGAGGGATTGTCCAGCGGCCAGAACGATGCCTCGGAGGTGCTATAGCTGGCTAGGACGGGATGATCGGCGACGGTGAGCTCGCGGACGGTGTCGAGACGGCCCGTGGACCTTCCGGTCCACTGGAGCTGCCCGGTCAGTTCGTCGAGGATCACCAGCGCGCCGCCGGAGGTGATGAGGACGATCCTGCCGTCGGTGAGCTGAACAGGGGTGGCGTCGGGTTCGATCGTCACGGCCCATTGCGCGACAGTGTCGATACCGGCGGGGGGCAGGACGGGAAGGTTAGCGCCGGCACCCGGGTATAGGGGTGGGGGTGGGGGCGGCACCGCCGCGGTGAGCGTGCGGTATCGAAGGACCCCTGCAACGGTTCCGCCGCCGAGGAGAAGAGCGGCTCCTCCGATGAGGAGGGCGCGGCGGGAGAGGGGACGACCTTTGGGGCGGCTCGGGGAGTCGGGGTGGTCGGAGAGGTCGTGAAGCTCACCGGTAGAGGTGACCACCATGGGCCAGATCGTGCCGTCCGCGGAGATGCCGCGGACACGGACGGCACCGCCGAGTTCTGTGGCGCGTTGCGCGCAAGTGGCGAGAGCACGGTCGTAGGCGTCGGTGCCGGTGATGGGGGCGCCGTCTACGGTGACGTTGTCGGGGTCGTCAGCTCCGGTGAGGATGATGACGGGGTAGGGCGGGACCGTGGCGGGGTCGAAGCCGCCCGTCGCGGGAGAGGGGCTACCTCTCTCGGTGCTCTTGTCCATCGGGGTCCCCCTGGATTCGGGCGGCCGCAATCGCGCGGATCAGCTCCTCGCGGAATACGCGAGTAGTGCGGGGTCCCAGGCGGAATGCGGGGACGGTCCCGTCACTGATCAGGGCGCGCATCGTGGCTGCGCTGACCTGCAGAATCTCGGCGCACTGCTCGGGGGTCAGGACCTCTGGGAGATCCCGCAGGGGCTCCTCGCGCATGTCAGACATGCGAAAAAGGATAACAGAGGAGCCCCTAAGCCCCCTTCTAGTGCTCACCTGGCACACTGTACACCATTAGCGCTCTGTAGGCGTAGCGCAGAGCAATAGTGCATGTTAGGCTCTAAGAACGTTAGGGTAGGTTCCGGGTCGTCGCGTAACGTGGCGTCGGGGAGTCTTGCATCACACTCATAGTGACGCATTGGTAGGGGGAAGCCGCAATTGAGTACCAACCCGTTCATAGACCGCGTGGGGGTCGAATCCCCGCCGGAGGCGATCGAGCCTGCGGTCGAGCGCGACGTGGTGCTTGGCGAGGGTGTCGAGACCTCGGGGCCGAAGCAGCCTCTCGCGCGCCGGGCCGTGGCGGAGCCCTCGCTGCTGCCGCTGTCGACGAGCGCCGGAACGGCGTCCGTGCGAATCGTGGGCACTCACGGCGGTGCCGGCGGGTCGACCCTCGCAGAGCTGCTGGGGGAGGCCCTGGCTGAGGATGCCGGCCACATTTGGCCCCGCCCCCAGATCTGGGTGCCGGAGTCCGCGACCGGGAGTGTTCTGCTACTCGCCCGTACTCACCACTCCGGTCTGGAGTCCCTCCGTGAAGTCCTGACCTCCTGGCACGCGGGCGCGTATGACGAGGGGCTGCCGCTGCTGGGTGTGTGTCTCGTCGATGATGCGCCGCATCTGGTGAAGGCACAGATCACGGAGATCAAGGCCCTCACGGCAATGTCCCCGCGCGGGTGGCATGTGCCGTGGCAGGAGTCCCTGCGGATCGCTCCTCCCTCGGAGGTCGCGGTGCCAGCACGGATCAGGTGGACGCTCTCGCGTATCCGCCATCACGCCACACATCGTGGCACCCATCAGAAGAAGGAGAACAGCTAATGAGCAGCATGATCATGCAGAGCCAGTGGACCCGGCGGGCAGTGATTGCCTTGGCAATCGTCGCCGCGGCGGTCCTGTTCATGTGGTCCGGGACGGCCTTCGCCAACCCCGTCGCCGGCGTGGACTTCGATCCGGCGCCGGAGCCGATCCCGGGCATGTCGGGGCTGACGACGTTCATCAACTATGTCGCCTGGGGCGTCGCGATCGTCTGCGGCGTCGCGTTCCTCGCAGTGATCGGGTGGCTCGCCCTCAGCGTGTTCACGGGTCAGGAAGTCCGGGCCGGCAAGGGCCTGGTGGTCGTCATCGTCGCGATGGTGCTGCTCGGTGCGGCGGGCGTCATCGTCGGCGCGTTCATCTGAGGTACTGCTTGCAGAGGGAGAGGACTGGTCATGCGCAGCACACACCTGAAGGGGGCTCTCACGGGAGTCGCGGCGATCCTCCTGGTCGTAGCGACGACCGCGTGCACCGGCGGTGGGGAGGAGGCTCCCACACCGACACTCGAGCCTGCACCGACCGGTGAGGTCAGCGACGGCGGTGGCGAGGCACCCTCGTCCGATCCGTCTTCCGGGGAGGAGATCGTCGCCGGGGAGTGCAAGGTCCAGGAGGGCAATGAGGAGCTGCCGACTGAAGCACCCGCGGTGGACGCCTGGGAGGATGTGGCCGGCAGCGGCATACCCACCTCGGAGGAGTACGGCCCCTACACGCGCGAAGGTGAGCTCTGGACCTGCTACGAGCACTCACCCGCCGGCGCCGCATTCGCCGCACCATACGTCGTCCTGGCGAGTTCCGCCGATGGCGACTTCGCTCGAGCCTGGCTGACCGAGGAGGCATGGGACCTCGCGGAAGGCGAGACTGAGTCGGAGGGCGAGAGCACGGCCACAATCCGAGTGGTCGGCTTCCGATACGACTCGTACACCGAGACGCGCGCTGTTCAGGATGTCGCGCTTGAAGTCTCGGTTGATGGCCAGACCCAGCACGTCTCCATGCGCGTCGTGCTCGAGTGGGTCGACGACCGCTGGCGGGTCTCCGCGGAGACCTACACCGCCGATCCTGTCGCTCTCGAGAGCCTCGACGGATTCATCGTGTGGGAGCGCTGAGATGGACGAGGAGTGCGGCCGCTTTGAGCTGGGATGCAAGGCGGTGAAGGGGGCCACGGGCGCCGTGGGCGATGCCGTCACCGGACAGATCGAGGAGCTGGTGAACGGGATTCTGGAGCGGGTGGTGGACACCTTGGTCTACTTCATGACGTTCTGGTTGCGGACGCCGTCTGCGTCGCTGGACGCGGAGGATCCGGTGGGTGGCGCGATTGTGCAGGTGCAGGAGTACACCTCGGTGATCATGGCGTTCTTCGCGGTGCTCGGCCTGCTGATCGCGGCAGGCCGGATGGCGTGGATGGTGCGGGTGGACCCGGTGAAAGACATCGGCATGATGTTCCTGCGCGTCATGTTCGTGCAGGCCATCGCGGTGACGGGCACCCAGCTCCTGCTTCGCGCGGGGGACGAGTTCTCGCCGTGGCTAGTGGAGACTGCGCTGGGCGAGACGATGGACTATTCGGTCCTCACGCTGATGCCGTTCATCGCGGCGGCGCAGGGGGCGTACGCGCTAAACGGGCCGTTCGTGGTGACACAGGGGATCGGCGCAATGCTGATCATGGCGATCATCCTGCTGGTCGTTACGGCTTTACAGGTGCTGTTCCTGCTGCTGCGCGATGTGCTGCTCGCGATCATTCTCGCCTTCCTGCCGACTCTAGCAGCCGCGACGCTGTTCAAGTCCGGTGACGAGGGCTTCCAGAAGGCTCTGGGGTGGATCGTCGGTCTGCTGGTGTACAAGCCGGTCGCAGCGGTGATCTACGTGCTGGGCACTCTGATGGTGAAGGGGGTCGCAGGGGACCAGGAAGATCCCGCTCAGCAGTGGATGGCTCTGCTCCTGGGGACGATGACACTGGTCCTGGCGGTAGTCGCCCTGCCCGCGCTGATGAAGTTCGTGGCTCCGGCGGCGGGCCGGGGCGTCTCCAGCGCGTTTAGCGGTGGAGCGGCGTTGGGGGCCGCAACAGGTGCCGCGGCGACGGGCGCAGCAGTGGTGGCGATCGCCGGGACTGGTGGCGCGGCTGCGCCGGCGGCCGCGGGCGCCGGGACTGGTGGCGCGGCTGCGGGCGCCAGCTCTGCGGCGCCGGCCGCCACCACGGGCAGTGCCTCTGGGGTCGCGGCGGCGGCACCGCAGGAGACCGCGCAGGGAGCCTCGGGCACCCCGAGTGCCAGCGGGCCGGGTAGTGGGTCAGGTATCGACTCGAGCGGCGTTTCGGAGGCTACCTCGGGCACGGAGGCCGGGAGCGGCGCTCCGGGCACGGGCACGCCGGGAGGTGGCGCCGAAGCCGAAGGGGCCCAGTCGACGGGCAGTGAACCCTCCACGCCGCCATCGGGGAGTGAAGCGGCAGCGCCGAACGGTGCCCCAGCTCAGGGTGCCAGCAACTCCGGAGGTGACTCGGGGTCAGCGGGAACACGAGCGCAGGCCATGCAGTCCATCTCCTCTGAGATGGGCGAGGGCGAAGAGAAGAGTGGGGCAGCTGTGGAGGACATGACGAAATGAGTACGACGACGCGCATCCGGTACGGCAACCTCACGGCCCCGGGCATGCAGGGGCTATTCGGGATCCCTCTACCGTTGTTCTTGGCGAGCCTGGCCGCCCTAGTGATCACCCTGTTCCTGTTCGTTCTGGCCGAATGGTGGGTCGGTTTGCTGGCTGGGGTGGTGTGTGCGGTGCTGATGGCTCCGGCCGCAATCAGGGTGCGTCACGGCCGCACCCTGTACCAGCGCTTGGGGCTGGGTCTGGCGGGCCGTCGGGCTCGAGCGAGCGGGGCGAACCGTCTGGTTGCGGGGCCGGCGGGACGCACGGCGGATGGGACCTTCCGACTGCCGGGCATTGCCGCACAGTCGGAGGTGAGCGACCACTTGACTGCTTTCGGTCTGCCCTTCGCGGTGGTCCGCATCCCGTCCACGGACCATTACAGCGTGGTACTGGAGGCACACCCGACGGGGAACGACGTCGTGGATCAGCAGGTGGTGGACAGCCAGGTCGCGCAGTGGGCAGCCTGGCTGACCCTGCTGGGGCAGGAGGACGGCATCGTGGGCGCGTCAGTCACAGTGGAAACCTCGGTGGACTCGGGCTTGCGGCTGCGGCGGAGTGTCCTGACGCCGGTCCATGACGAAGCGTCAGAGTTCGGGAAGGCCGTGGCCGGCGAGGTCGCGGGCGGTTTCGGAGCGAGCATGCCGGCGATCTCCACGCGAGTGACGATCACCTTCAGCGGGAAGGTCGAGGGGAAGTCACGGCCTAAGGCGGCCGTGGTCGAGGACATCGCGAACCGGTTGCCAGAGCTCATGGACGGACTAGGCGCGACAGGCGCGGGCTCGCACGTGCGCCCGTCGACCTCGCAGGACCTCACGGACTATGTGCGCACGGCGTACGATCCGTCGGTCGCAGCCGACATCGAGCGTGCCCGCGCGGGGGAGGGGACAGGGCTGTCGTGGCACGACGCGGGCCCGGCGTTCCATGAGGTCGCGTTCGATCACTACCTCCACGACCGGGCAGTGTCGATGGTCTGGACCCTGGGCGGGCTCCCGCGCGGCACGTTCTATGACACGTCGCTGAAGCAGATGCTCTCCCCGGACAAGCGCGTGGCGCGCAAGCGGGTGACATTGCTGTACCGGCCGATCCCGGCGTCCAGGACGTCCTCGGTGGTTGACCGTCGAGAGCGGAACGCGACGATGGTCTCGACGACCGGCCGCACGAAGCGCGGGGCGAACACGGCGGCGGCGCGCGCGTCCCAGCAGACCGCCGATGAGGAAGCCGCCGGCGCGGGCCTAGTGCTGTTCGGAATGGTCGTCACGGCCACGGCCCTGAACAGCAGCGGGGACCTGTCGCGCGCGACGGCGGAGGACCTGAAGGGTGCCCGGCAGATGATCACCTCGCAGTCCGCGAAGGCGCGGTTGCGGCTCCGCGTGGCACTGAACTCCTCGGACTCTGCGTTCGTCGCGGGACTCCCGTTGGGGATCGTCCTGCCCGAGCACACCCGGGTCCCGGCGAGCTTGACCGACGGTCTGATCTGAGCAGGGGAGGACAGCTATGGATTCGAGTGGGTTCACGCTGAACCGGGCGGAGGTTCGCGCGGCGAGCAAGCGGCTCGACCGGCGGGGGCGACGCGGCTTCTTGGGGTGGTGGCGACAGATGCGCGAGCTGCGGGAGGAGTCCCTGGAGTTCCCGACCTCGCGCGGATGGCGAGGTCGAGGCACGGGGCGGACTGTGGCGGTGGAGCCATCAGCGGAGGCCCTGGGCACCACAGTGCAGATCTGCGGCTACTGGCCGTTCGCGGCGGGGTCGGTCTCTCCGCTGGTCGGTGTCCCGCTCGGTCTGCATCTGACGCGGGGCTTCCCGATCTGCGCGGACCCGATCAGCTACTTCCTGGCGGACCTGATCGCGAACCCTTCCCTGTTCATCCTGGGGCGTCCAGGACTGGGGAAGTCCACGGTGATCCGGCGGATCCTCGCGGTGTACGAGGCGTGGGGGTACCTGCCGCTCGTCCTCGGTGATCTGAAGCCGGACCATGTGGACCTGATCCGCGCCCAGCAGGGGCTGGTGGTCGAGGTCGGTCCAGGCCGCAACGCGGTCAACCCGCTGGACCGGGGTCCGCTCACGGGCATGCTGGATCAGCTGCCCGACGAGCTGCGGCGGATGGCGATGGAGGACCTGCGGCAGTTCCAGCGCAGCAGCGCAATGGCACTGCTGCAACAGGCGGGCCGGCGTCCATTGACACCGAACGAAGAGACGATCGTCGCGAGGGCTCTGCGGATCCTTTGGGACGAGCTCGAGGACCGTGAGCCGGTGTTCCCGGACCTCCTGCGCCTGCTGGATGGGGTGCACCCGGACATGGTGAAGGCCGCGGACGCCTACGGCCGAGAAGAGTCGGTGTTCCGGGAGCGGACCCAGCATCTGCGGGACGTGCTGCAGAAGTTGGGTCCGGACGGCCCGTACGGTGATCTGTTCTCCCGGCAGACGACCGTGCCGATCGCGCTGGACCGGCCGTTCGCCTTCGATCTGTCCTCGATCGAACAAAGCGACAAGGACCTGCAGGCCGCGGTCCAGGTGACGTGCTGGGCGTACGGGTCGGCCGCGGTGTCCGCCGCGCGACGCCTCGCCCGGGCGGGCATAATCCCCGAGGTCCATCACGTGCTGGTGATGGACGAGATGTGGCGGATGCTGAAGTCCGACCCGAAGCTCGTGCACTTCGTCGACGACATCTCACGGCTGAACCGGACGATCGGTAACGCGCAGATCATGTGCACGCACACGATGAGCGACCTGAAACTGTCCGCTGTCGAGGACACCGAGGTTGCCTGGGGGCTCGTAGAGCGCGCGGGCATGCTGATTCTCGGGGGCCTCGCCGCGAAGGAGATGGGCAACCTGGCAACGGTGTTCGCCCTGTCCGCCACAGAGGAAGAGATGATCACCTCCTGGTCTAGTGAGGCCACAGTGGACCCGGAGACAGGTCAGGCCGCGGCGCCGCCGGGGATGGGGCACTTCCTGCTGAAGATTGGAAAGAAGCCCGGCACGCCGCTACGGACCGTGCTGACCGCAGTGGAACGCGATGTGAACGACACGAACCGGTCCTGGGCGCAGGCCGCGTCGAGGTTCCGGCAGATGCGAGCCCGCGCGCTGCGGGACGAGGTGAACGAGGACGGGGAGGCGGCGGCATGAAGCGGCCACCGAACCGGCTAACGGAGCCAGGAAGTCTCGGCTCGGCCGGGTTGGTCCTCGCCGGGGTCGTAGTTGGAGCCCTCGGGATCGGGGCGGCCGCGGCCCTCGCGGTCGCTCTGGCGCCGGGCCGCGGCGAGCCGACCGTGCTTGGCCAGGAGGACGGATCGGCGTTCTCTTGGCCAGTCTTCGTGGTTGGAGTGCTGCTGCTGGCCACGCTGCTGATATTGGGGACGATCATTCTGCTGCGGCAGCAGCGGACGTCCTCGCGCTACGACTACAAGGCCCGATTCATGGCGCAGCCCCGGGAACTCGCGGCGATGCATCCTGACCGGCAGAGAGAGACCTCAGCCCGACTGGGTGCGTCGGGAGCGGGCGACGGCGTACCGCTCGGGACGATGGTCCACGGTGGCGTGGAGCTGCTGTCCAGCTTCGAGGAGGTGCGAATTGCGATCATGGGCCCCCGGGCGGGGAAGACCAGCGCGATGGTTGTTCGGGAGGTCCTGGAGACCCACGGACCCGCGATCGTGACCAGCAACAAGCGGGACGTGGTCGACGCGACCCGGGGGCCCCGCTCAGAGCGGGGCCTGGTGCGGGTCCACGACGTGCAAAACCTCGTGGGAGAGCAACCCACCTGGTGGTGGAATCCCCTGTCGTTCATCACGGACGTCGAGAGTGCGGAACGGATCGCCGCGGTCTTCGCCGCATCGAACACGCCGCGCGATGCGAGGGCGGACGCGTACTTCTCGCCGGCGGGACGGCAATACCTCTCCGGCCTGCTGCTGGCGGCAGCCGTGGGCGAGCTGCCGATCACGAAGGTTCTGACATGGATGAGCGACCCCGGCGGGCAGGACCCGGTGGCTCTCCTCCGCGAGGCGGGCTACGTGGATGCCGCCTCGCAGCTGCAGGCCACCGTAGAGCTGACTGAAAAGCAGCGCGACGGCGTAGTGGGCACGGCCGCTCCGTGGGTTTCGTTCCTGCGGAACCCGAAGTACCTACCGTGGATCCAACGCACTGGCCCCGAAGATCCCCGGCCCGAGTTCAACCCGGCGGCCTTCGTCGCATCCCCCTCGGACACCTTGTACCTGGTGTCAAAGGAGGGCGAGGGCAGCGCTCGGGCGATCACCGCGGCCCTGACGATGGCCGTGCTCGATGCAGCAGACAAGCACGGTGCCGCGTCCCCCGGGATGCGGCTGCCCCGCCCGCTGATGGCGTCTCTCGACGAGGCGGCGAACGTCGTGCGAATCCCGGAGCTCCCCGACCTGTACTCGCACTACGGCTCCCGGGGCGTGATCCTCTCGGTGTACCTACAGTCCTGGACGCAGGGCGTCCAGGCCTGGGGCGAGGAGGGCATGAAGAAGATGTGGTCCGCCGCGAACGTGAAGATGGTCGGCCGAGGGGTCAGCGAGGTCCCGTTCCAGCGGGAGCTGCGCGAGCTGATCGGGAACCGCGACGTCCGCTCCGGGTCGGTCTCGGCCGGCAAGGGTGGTCGTTCGACGTCGAGGTCGTTGAAGACCGAGGCGATCTTCGAGGTGTCCGAGCTGGGGGCCCTGCCCGAAGGTCGCGCACTGTTGTTCAGCTCCGGAAACCCCCCGGCGTATGTCAAGCTCACGCCCTGGTGGGAGCAGGACTACGCAGACTCGGTGACCGCGTCGAAGGGCTACTTCGAGAAGGTGGGACCGCAGATATGACCGAAAACCCGACATCGGCGGCCGCTCTGGGCGAGGCGAGTGACCCCAATGACCCAGCTGCGAGGGGGCTGTGGTTCGCGAACGTGCACGACTTCGTGACGAGCTACCTCACGCCGAACTGGATCCGCCGGCTGGATCGGGAGACTCGGTGGTGTCGGCAGTGGTGGCGCCACGCCGAGGCCCACGCCCGACTGGATGCGCTGTGGCGAAGCTTCGAGGCTCACCGGGTTAGCCCGGACGCGAACGCGATGGCGGTCTGGTGGCGCGACTTCGCAGACCCGACCATGGGGTCGCTGACCCGCAGCAAGGGCCCCTTCGAGATGTGCGAGGGCGGCAACGGCGGGGAGCACAAAGACATGAGCACGCACCTGTGGCTCACGGATCCTCCACCTGCGGGCATGTTCACGGACGAGCGGGTCGTGGCCGCGGGCGAGTTCGCCGAGTACGACGAGGGCTCATAGGCGATCCGGGCGCTGCCCGGTCACCGGATCAGCGGCTACGTCCGTGATCGCGGGCGGGGCCGCGTTCCTGGCCGTTCGTGTGCGCCTTGCGCTGCTCTGCGGACTTCTTCTGCGCCGCGCGCGCGACTTGGGTGGCAGCGCTCTGGGAGCGGCCGGGCTGGGTGACCTTGAGGACGCTCGCGGCCTGGGGGTCACGCTGCTCGAGGTCGCCCACGCTCCTCTCGTGCGCGAACTGGCCCAGGCCCGCATGTTCCAGGTCCCCACGCTCGAGAGCGATCGCCGCCTTACCCTCATGCTCGGCGAGATCTCCGGCGAGGTCCTCGGGGGAACGGGCGCCGTAGTCGTTCGGCTGAAGGTCGAGGCCGAGGTCGGCTTCTCTCTCGGCAAGTTCCTCCATCGCGTCCTGGATGGTGGCGCCCTCGGCGATCTCGCGCTGCGCCTCGTTCCACAGTTGCCACTTGGTCATGCGGGCCAGCTCAGATTCAGTGAGGTTGCCCTCCAGCCATGCATCAGCGCGGTCGCGGCCGAACTGCTCGGTGAGGTCGGCCCACTGGTTCGCGACCTCGTCCCCGACGCTCGCGAGGTGTTGGCCGATGCGGTGCAGCCGCTGCTGCTCCGTAAGGTCTGGAATCACCACGATCGAGTCTGGGCGAGGCCCGGCGAGATCGCCGATGGTCTGATCGGACCATCGCTTCAGGGCCTCCGAGTCCAGGATGACCGTCTTGGCCTTCGCGGACTGCATCTCCTCGTTGAGGTCGCCGCTCTTGAAGCGGAGAACCATGGTGTGGGGGTCCTCGCCGAGGAGCTGGGAGATGGTCTGATCTGCCATTCGCTCGAGCTCCGCGGCATCCAGCGTGCGGGGCATCTCCCCGGCCGACGTCGCCTGAGTCTCCGGGCCGGCGGCTTCCAGCTGCTCTAGCTGTTCGCCGTACCTGTCCGCCGCGTCCGCGGCACGGGCGGCATCCATCCACCGTTGCTGTGTCGGGCTCGGAGTGCCTTCCGGAGCCGGAACCCGATCGAGGTCGCCCTGACTGAGGTTGGAGTCCACAAACTCGGCCACGTTCTCGTGGCGCGCGGTCAGGTGATCGCTGAGCTGGTCGTGCGCAACCTTCGCCAGTGGATCCGTCTGCGCGTAGGCCTCGGCGTACACGTAGGCGGTGGCGATCTCGCTGTCGCTGGCGCGCTCGCGCCACTGCGGGTCCAGCCCTTGCGCCGCGATCGTCCGAGCGGCGTCGCGCTGCGCCTGCTGGCGATCGCGCAGCGCCTCGGCTGCCTCGCGTTGGCCGTCAGCCTCGCGGCGCCGCTGTTCCTCTCTGCGGCGCTGGATAATCTCCATCAGTCGCATGCCCGTCGCGGACATCCCACGCATCACGCGAGAGTGGTCTCCGACGATGTCGTCTTCGGCTTCGGTCATGATGTTCCCCTTATCTCTCCGGTCCGGCCTCACGGTCGGACCTGGTCTGTGGCGGGTTCTTCACGGTTCTCGGGACGGTGGCACTGAGGGGCCGGCGCGGCGGCGGCGGTGGAGATTTCGCCTCTGCTCGGGACGGCCGCTCTGCTTCTTGGAGGTCTCGGATCACTCGCGCTACCGGGTCGCCGTTGACGACCGACCAGCTAGCAGGCAGGGTCTCGCGCTTGTGCATCGCCTCAAGAATCGAGTGCTCAGCGCGCAGACTCACCGAGGCGTGTCCCAGCTCTTGCCGAGCCTTCACGAGGTCCCGCTCCGCATCGGCAGCCCGTGCGATCGCATCGACCAGCTGAAGCATCTGCATCATCAGCGCCAGTCGGGCGGCGGTGTCGTTCTTGCTCGCGGCCTGCGTCACGGTCACCATCGTCTGGGCGGCGCCGGCCACCACTTCGCGGGGGCTGGAGCGCTGCGGCTGCGCGGCCTTCAGCAGGGCATCGGAGGCACGCGCCAGATACTTGTCCTGCGGTGCTTCGGCATTCACCGACCAGGCACCCAGAACGGTCGATGCCTCTCGAGCTGCTCGGCGCCAGCGCACGTCCGTACCCTCGGTCACCAGCTCCTTACGCAGAGCGCTGATCTGGTCCACGACCGGGAGGCGGAAGGCGCTGCCGGCTGGCCGCGACGTGCGCTCATGCCACACGTCGATCGCCTCGAGACGCGAGCGGAGTCCCCAGCCGTACCGAGCACGCAGCTCCTCGAGCCCCAGTGACTTGTCCATCTTCGAGGGTGAGTAGAAGATGCCGCCCTTCGAATCACGCACCTTGACGCTGTATCCATCCGGGGAGGCCCGCCGTGCCGTTCCACGCCGCGGCAAGACCACTAGGCCTGCAGCACGCGCAGTCCTCACGAAGTCGGCCTCGCTTTTCGCAACGAAGGCGGCACCTTCAAGAATCCGCCGCGCGACGCGGCGATCGGGTTCACGGTTCTGTGCTCGTGCACGCTCCCACTCGGGACGCGACAGATTGCCGATACCGGAAGTCATCTCGTTGTCGAACGTGACTTCGAGAGAGTGCTTGGCCGCGATGCGGGCTGCGGCTTGCGCAGTGCGCCGCTTCGACTGGCGGTCGTTCCAGCGCCGACCATCGGAGCGCACGAGGTTCACGGAAATGTGGAGGTGGTCGTTCCCGTCGCGTGACGCGCCGTGGTGCACTGCGAGCCACGAGCAGTCCCCACCGTTCTTGGAATCGACGAAGTCCATCTGCTCCACGAACTCACGCGCGAGCTCGGCCCACTTCGCGTCGGGCAGCGTTCCCTCTCGCTCGCTAAGCGAGAGCACGGCGTGGAACACGCGGTCCGCCCTGGCGGCTCCCCGGGCCTGCTCTCCCTCGGTCGGGATCAACGGCAGTCCGCGCTCGCGTCGCACTCGACGCCATGCCTCATCGAACTCCTGCGCCAGGGCGGAACGGGCCTGCGCATCGCCTCGGAGGTCGACTCCGCCAAAGCCAGCCATGATCATCGGTGATCCGGCTATCAGTCGCTGGTCGCTGTGCTCGTTGTGTCGTCCCGGGCCGAAGAGATAGGACACCAAAGAGCCTGGCCCTGTTCCCACCGCGATGTGCTTACCGATCATCGTCGCCGCCAATCTGGACAGCGATCGCGTCGACGCGATCGAGCACAGAGCGAACGCTGTCGAGAGCAGCGCGAACGTCTTCTTCCCTGACGGGCTCGTTCGCGCCCCGCGCGAAGGAGTTCGCCTGGTGGGCCAGCTGGTTCACGTTGTTCGCGACCGTACCGAGTTGAAAGCGGGTCCGCGATAGCGCCTCAAGCAACTGCTCGTACCGAGCAGCCGCATCCGTACCGCCCGTCAGTACTGCACGCATCAGGACAGCGGGCTTGGACACTCCCTGCGCTTCCGACAGCGCCTCCAAGAAGGCGAACTCCGCATCGGTCAGCTTCACCACGACCCGCCGGGTTCGTGGCTCGTCGGCGTTCGCTCGACGCATCCCGCGTCTCGCGACAGCGAACGAATCTCCCGCCACAGCGGACTCCTATCGGCCTAGTGCAACGGATCACCAACGGTGAGCGCTCCCACCAGTGTGGTGGGAACCGAGCGCGCAGCGCAAGGGCAAGATCGCGTTAGGGCACCTAACGTCCCATCTTGCTCCGGCTGTTCATGCCCGTAGGGGGCTTGAAGGGTGACGTGCGCGCGGGTAGCGTGGGGGCATGAGCGAGGCACATCACACCCCGGACCAGGAGTCGCACCCGATCGATGAGAAGGTGCTCTCCCTGATGGACCAGCGCCTCGGAACGGCGCGAGACCTAGCAGACCGCGCGAGCGCGCTGCACGAGGCGCGGGCGTCGCTCGAGGAGGCACAGCGCGAGTACGCCGCGTCGTTCAAGCGGGCGGAGAAGGCCGGCTGGGATCGCAAGGAGCTGACCGGTCACCTCGCATTCGAGGAGCCCGGTCGAGCACCGCGGCGCCGTCCGTCGGCGCGGACGAAGAACGCCGAGGACGATCAGAGCGATGAGAGTGGGGCGGCGACTCCGTGAGGGGTTGACCGTCTTCCTGATGCTCGAGTGTCTGTGTCCCTCGGCTCCCGTCAAGGGCGCTCCGCGCCACCCCTGACAGGATCCGAGGGACACAGGGGTGGCATCTATCAGGAAGAAGGCCGCAGAAGAAGCGGCACTGGACGAAGGGGAACCATCATGACCGAGCCGATGAACAACGAGTCCGCTGAGGCTTCCCGCGCGGAGGCGCGGCTGGAGGAGCTCGAGAACATGGAGAGGAACCTGCAGCGGGGGATGGCGCTGCAGTTCGCTCAGGAGTGGGCGAAGGACGAGCGCGCGTCGGAGCTCGGCGTGGAGGGGTCGCTCACGGGGGTTCGTGCACAGGTGCGACTCAGCCGGCCGCTCGAGGACGGCGCGGAGGTCCCGCCGGTCATCTTCGAGGCGGGGGCCGGCGCCGAGTCCGGGCAGCTGTACGGCGCGTACGGGGAAGGGATCGGCGCTGACATAGCGGCTGAGAGGCTCGGCATCAGCGCGGAAGACCTCGACCACATGCTCGACCGTGCAGGCGCTCTGGTCGGCAGGGAGGAGCAGACGTTCGTCGCCTTGAGCGGAGTGCGCGAGGAGCACGAGCGGCTGACGACGGAGAGTGCGAGCGGCGTCTCCGCGCCGAGCACAGAGGCGACGAGCGACGGCCCGGAGTGGGCGACGAACTCTCTGGACGAGGTCATCGATCCCGCCCGCGTTGCCTCTGACTGGGTGCAGTCCACGACGATGGTGCGCGCGTATCTCGATGTCGATCGCCCAGATCGCGTGCGCGAGTGGATCGAGATGCTGGATGAGAACCTCTCCGCCTTCGCCGAGGGCGAGATGCCGCCGGGGAGCGACGAGCTCGAGAGCGTCTACCACGATGCCATCGCTCGCGCGGCGATCCCCTACGGGGAAGCCCCGATCTCACCCGAGGAGGTCCGCCGGCAGCTCGGCAACATCTCTCGGATCGTGCCGGAGTTCGACCTTGAGAGCATCCGGGCGTCGACGGGCATCTCGCCCCTGGATCAGGGGGTGGTGACCCGTGCGCTCGAGAAGGAGGCGGCCCTCCCGACGGGAATGGAGGAGGTTGCGGAGGCGCGTCTGAGCGTGCGTCGCGCGATGGCGAGCATCACCGAGGACACGGAGGCCGCACGGGAGTTCCTCGGTAGCGCTAACCAGACCCTCACCCAGGCGCTCGAGGGGATGCGACCGGACCAGGGGCGCGAGAGCGTGGTCGCGGCCCAGGAGTCCGTGCAGCAGGCGAGCGAGAAGGTCGCCGCCGTCGCGGAGACCGCCGCGAAGGTCGATGCGGAGGTCACGGTCTACACCACCGACGGCTGCCCCGGGTGCTACGCGACCAAGCGTGCCCTGGACAAGGCCGGCGTCGAGTACGACGAGATCCCGCTGAAGGATCACCCCGAGCTGCTCGCGCAGTTCAAGCGGCAGCTCGGCAAGGAGGGAGAGAAGATCACCGCCCCCGTGGTGCAGACGAGGGACGGTGACCTCTGGTCCGGGTACCAGCCCAACAAGTTGAGGGAACACGGCCTGGATCACCGCACCAGGCAGCAGCGCTCCGGCGACACGGGTAGGGAGACGGGCCAGGGCCGATGAACATGGAGCAGCCGTTCCTCGAATTGCCTCTCGGTGACTCCGGCTTCACGGCCCGCAGCACGCTGTAGGACTTCGAGGCCGTGCTTGCCGGGGTCGGGAGCTTCGTCGCGAACACGATCGCCTGAGCTGGCGCATCAACGTACCCCCGCAGGACGCCCCTAGAGGGGTGGTGCTTCGCGGAGCGAAGGCCGCTCGGCACTGCCGAAGGCGTGCCGCCGGATTCCTCGGCGAAGCCTCGAGGAATCACGGGCAGCCCGCGGAGCGGTCCGATTCCGCTGCTCGCGCTGCCGGAAGCTCCCCGCCGGCCTCGAGCATGTCGTACAGCGCGACGAACTCGCGCCACTCCCCCTCGCTGCCGGCCGGGACGTCTGCGGGGAGCTCGTCGCCGATCTGATCGGGATCGAGCCTCGCCAGCAGCGCTTCCTCACGCCATAGCTCGCGGCAGGCGAGAGTCTCCTCGGCATCCTGGATGTGGGCGTAGTCAGGATCGTTGGCGTTCATGGCAGCTCCGCTCTGTAAATGGTGACTGCCAGGATCGCCTGCCGTGCGATCCGGTCGTCCAGGGCCGGCGCCGGACTGTGGACAACTTCCGGCCCTGACTGCGGAGCGGGAGGGAGCGACACTCGCCACCCCCTCCCGCTTCACTCATCGACTGTGCCGCCCGCCGCGCCCCCGACGGACCCGGCCTCGCTCCGCCTCGAGCAGCCGCAGCACGGCCGTCCCGAGATTCAGCACCGCCGTCACCAGTGCCACCGCCACAACCAGCGCCTCTGCGATCTCCCCGCTCACCTCCTCCCCCCTGAGGGGGAGCCACCCTACCGTCGGCGACCCACACGCCACGCCGTCTCGGCCGAGGTGAGGTCCGGCTCTACCTCGCCAGCTCGCGGGACAGCACGGCGTCAACCCACCGGGCCGAGCTGCCTTCTTCCCTCAGACGTGAAGCAGGCCAGCACCGCCACCACCTCGAGAACAGGGCGCCCTAGAGCAATCTCAACTCCCCCATCCACTCCCCCTCGGGACCACAGACCCCGGACCGAGCTGGAGCCGCCGGCCGATCCTTGAGAGTCGGGGACGCGCCCGTGGGGTACGGCACCCCGCACGCCCCACCTCCTTCGATCACGGATCTCTCTGCGCTGGGACGCGCCGTTGCGCTGCTACTGCGCGCCGCGGGCCGGTTCTGCAGCCGTAGCCCTCCATTGGACCGAGCCCTGCCGGCCCCAGGCAGCCAAGTGCGATGCGTCGGCCGCACGTGCGGCACTCCCAGGTGCGGTGGCCCGGGGCGTGTGTGTCGGTGCGACACGAGCAGGCCGCCCAGCCGATCAGGAACCGCTCACTCCCACAGGCGCACTTTGCCGGCTGCTCTTCCGCCCACCCGTGGGCGCCGCGGAGCAGTGGCGGGACCACCCGCGACCCTTCGTACTCCGTCAGGCGTTCAGTCATGGCAATGACCCTAAGCAGCGGGTGCGACAAGCGCGGCGGCCACACTGCTCGTTCGGCAGATCAGGGGCACGCCGAGGTCGCGCTCCACGCTCTCCAACGGAAGGGGCTGGGCACGCGCCTGCCGTACCCGACTCGTCGCCACAGCGCACCAGCACCATCGCACCTCCCAGCGACCGCGGGAGTCGTTGTCGCGCTGGAAGCCGTCGAGTGTGACAGCATGCCAGCGAGACAGCGCGGGTGCGCGACGAGTGCACGTCCTCCCTATCCGAACAGCTTCCCCTGATCGATGAGCTCAACGCCGCGCTGCGCCGAGATGTACGGGGCCAGGGCGGTCGGGAGGTTAGGCCGGCGGCCCGCCATGAGGTCACGCACGGAGATGTGCTGGAGGACGGGGAAGTCCTGGCCGTTGGCGGGATGAGTCCACACGCCGGAGGTGTTGATGACCTCCTGCGCGCCGCGGGTCAGGGAGTCGTTGAGGGTGATGAGCACGCCGAGCTGCGCGTCGCGGGCGTTGTGGACGGTGCCGGCAAGGTCGCGCACGTGGGTGGGGGGCACGTTCTTCCCTCCCTTGACCGAGACGAGGGCCTTGCCGACGCTCTGCGAGTCGATGATGAAGCGGCGGACGCCGTCGATGCCCTTGTCGCCGACTTGCTTCTCGTTCGGCTGCGCGTGGAGCATGGAGACGGCCCAGCGCTCGAAGTCGAACGGGGACTTCTCGAACAGCCGCTGCGCGGATTGCATGTCGTAGGGGATGCCATCGACCTCGACGTCATCCATCACGGACTGCCCGAAGGTGGCCTGCAGTCGCTTGATGATGAGGTCGATCGAGATGTACGTGATGTCGATACCAACCCACGATCGACCAAGCTTCTGGGCGGCATCCACGGTCGTTCCGCACCCGCAGAACGGATCGAGGATCACGGCCCCCGGTTCTGTCGTGAGCTTGATGATGCGCTCCAGCAGGGCGAGCGGCTTCTGCGTGGGATACCCCAGCCGCTCGGCTGCTTGGCTGTTCAGCGGCCAAATATCTGTCCACACATCACCCAGCGGTAGTCCCCGCTGCTCGTCCAGGTACCGCTTCACCCGAGGGACACGTCCCGGCGCCGTCTGGACCACGATGCCGTCCTCGTAGCCCTTCTGCATGCGCTCCTTGGTCCACCGCCACACTCTCGTCACGCCGAGGAACTCGTAGGTCAGGTTCGGGCGGTTGGCATTGGGGTTGATGAGGTTGTCCAGCTGATACCGGCGGCCTGTTCCCGGCTCGATGTGGGAGTACTTCTTCGCTGTCTTCTCCGGGAGAGCATCGAGGTCGTAAGGAACGAACGCCTCATCGCTGTTCCAGATCGCATGGTCGGACTTGGCGTAGTACAGGATGACGTCGTGGTTGTTGGCCAGACGTACAGTTTGCAGAGCCTTCGCCCCGGTGCGCTGCCAGACGATCTCATTGCGGCTGTTGACCGCACCGAAGATCGAGTCAAGCAGAACCTTCAAGTAGTGGCTCATCGTGGGATCGCAGTGTAGGAACAGCGATCCCGTGGGCTTGAGTGCGCGGTGGAGCTCCACCAGCCGCGGCGCCATCATCACGAGGTACGCCATGGCATCGTTCTCGCCAAGTAGGGTCCGGAACGCCTGCATGGCATCCGCGACAGAAGTGGGAGCCTCGATCAAGATGTCGCGGTAGAGCCGATCCGTCTCGGGGGTCCAGTGCCAGGTGTCATCGAAGGCCTGGATCTGCGCGTTCGCGTCGGCATCCCGCTTGACGTGCTCACCGAAGATGACGGAGTACGACCTATTCGAGTTGAACGGGGGGTCGAGGTAGACGAGGTCGACCGACTCGGTCGCGATGTGCTCGCGGAGCACTGGAAGGTTGTCGCCGTAGAACAGTCGATTCGTCGCCACCCGGCCAGTATCTCGAAATTCCTCCCCCCCTACACCGTAAGCGGGAGGGCCGGCTGCTCAAGATAGGAATACAGCGTGCTTCGACTGATGTCGTACTCACGCGCCAGTTGGGCTTTGGGGACACCATCGAGGGCCCGAGTGCGCAGCTCCTTGATCTGCTCGCTGGACAGCTTGCGCGCGCGGCCGCGGTACTTGCCGGGGATCTGCTTCGCGAGAGCGATCCCCTCTGCCTGTCGCTCACGGAGCATCTCGCGCTCGGACTGCGCGACGGCCGTGATGATGTGCAGGATGAGGCGCGTGGTGAGGTCACCCCCGTCCGGCCGGATCGTGAGGCCCTGGGATATGAACTCGACCGTGACGCCCTTCCGCTCGAGCTCCTCCATGATCTCGAGCATGTCCCGGAGCGAGCGGGCGAGGCGGTCGATCGAGGAGACGACGAGAGTGTCGCCCTCGCGCACGTAGTCGAGGGCCTCGCGGAGCTGAGGGCGCTCGGAGGCGGTGGCGGCGGACTGGTACTCGCGGTAGGTCTTGTCGGCGGCGCCGACGGCCTCGAGTTGCCGATCGAGGTTCTGGCCAGCGGAGGACACTCGGACGTAGGCGACGCGCTGCGTGGTGGGCATAGGGCGATTCTGTCCTACAAGGGTGGGCGGCTCAGGTAGGTAAGCAGATGTGTCCGGAAAGTGGCCGTCGGGGACTCTATCCGGAACCGTCCGGCCTACAGGCAGAGGGTGTTCGGTTGGGGTATACCCCAACGGAGCATCACTCTCGTGGTCACCGGCTTGTGGCTTGCGCCAGTGAGTGACGGGAGTCCTTCGCCGCTCGATGGCGGTCTCCGCTCTCGGGCGATGGGAATTGGCCGGGCGACTCGCGTCCCGGGCGAGGATCGGACAACCGGAGGGCCTCCCGGATAGATTCCCGCCGGTCATACTGAAGCCGTGCCCATTGACATGCGAGCAGTGCTCCACCGCGTGGTGGATGAGATCTTCGACGAATGCACGTTCGTCAGGGAGGAAGACGACCATGAAGCCCCTTATGCCTACGGCATGCGGTTGAGCAACCGCACAGCTTCTAGCGACCAGAAACGCCATGCCTCCCTGGCGGCGAGTCACGAGTGGTTCGAGGCGCACGTCATTGACTTGGGCGTGAGCCGCAGAAACTTTGACTATGGCGAGGACGAGGCGGACAAAGAAGCAGAACTACGGGACCTCGCCCACCTTGTGCGCGCCTACCTGCAGGGCGAAGGCGAGGTAACGTATCGACCCAGCCTCTTCCGCCGACGTCCAATGCCCACGCTGAAAGTCGAGACGAACGGTGTTCGCTGGCGCCTCGGTCGAAGCGTGAGCTCGCAAGAGGAACTGCCGGACTCCCCGTAAGAGGATCCCTTATCTGCCACCGTTCGCCTCCAGCGCATCAGCCCCGATCGCTGTCAAGTGCCGCAAGCGATCGTTTATGGCGCAGTGACTATAGGGCCGTGACTGACCCTCCCGCCAGGTCGGTCAGCCAGGTGCCCAGTTCGTCATCGAGTTCTTGAACTGCGAGCCCCGGGACGTTCTTCAGTGGAGATTCGACCGCGGCGAGCTCAAGCGCATGGGCTGCCCACTCCGCAGCCGCTGTCGCATCTCCGGTGGCCTCGTTCCATCGAGCACGAGCAACCGCCGCCTCGAAGAGCTGCACGGAGAAGTCACCGGCACCTCTGGCATCCCACGAGTCGAGATGTTCGCGAGCTTCGCTGGGCTGACCCCGTGATGTAGGTCCAGTCGTTGTGTGAGTCCTCTTGATGCTCGCTGCTGCGGGCAGGAAGACTGGTCTCATCATGACGAACACGAGGAAGCGGCACACGCCTGAGCAGGTCGTGCGCAAGCTCGGACAGGCCGACCGGATGCTGGCCGATGGCGCGGACGTCGCGGCGGTGTGCCGCGAGCTGGGCGTGTCGGAACAGACGTACTACCGGTGGCGCAACCAGTACGGCGGGCTCAAGGCCGACGACGCCAAGCGCCTCAAGGAGCTCGAGAAGCAGAACGCCACCCTCAAGCGTCTGCTCGCTGAAGCAGAGCTGGAGAAGGCGGCGCTGAAGGAGCTGGCAGAGGGAAACTTCTAGGCCCGGGCAGGAGGCGCGCCGCCGTCGCTCACCTCATCGCGAAGATGCGGGTGAGCGAGCGGATGGCGTGCCGGCTGACCGGGCTATCCAGGTCCGCCTACCGGCGCACCCTCAAGGCCGATACCGTCGCCGACCCCGACGCCGCCTTGCGTGAATGGCTGCGCGGTTACGCGAAGAAGCACCCCCGCTGGGGCTACCGGCGCGCGTACCACGACGCCCGCGGCGAGGGCTGGCAGGTCAACCACAAGAAGATCCAGCGGCTATGGCGCGAGGAAGGCCTACGCGTGCCCCAGCAACGTCGCCGTAAGCGCATCGGCTCCTCGACCGCGGACGCCCCCAAGGCGTGCGCCCCGAACGTGGTGTGGGCCATCGACTTCCAGTTCGACGTCGACGAGGCCGGGCGTCCGATCAAGATCGCGTCGATCGTGGACGAGCACACCCGGGTCTGCCTCGGCGGCCTCGTGGAACGCTCCATCACCGCCGACCGTCTCACCGACCATCTCGACGACCTCGTCAAGCTGCACGGCCCGCCCGCGGTCCTCAGAAGCGACAACGGGCCCGAGTTCATCAGCCAGGCGATCGCCGACTGGGCCGGCACCCGCACCGGCTTGTCGTACATCCCGCCCGGCTCGCCGTGGCTCAACGGCTACGTCGAGTCGTTCAACTCCCGCCTGCGCGACGAGTGCTTGAACATCAACAGCTTCTACTCACTGCTGCACGCCCAGGTCGTCATCGGCGACTGGAAAGTCGAGTACAACACCGTGCGACGCCACTCGGCGCTGGGCTACCTCACCCCGGCCGACTATGCTCGCCACTGCACCCACGAAATGGAACCCGACGACTCACACAGAGACCGGACCTAACAACGGGGGCGGCCCA
>NZ_JAZDCG010000036.1:0-54929 GCF_036321705.1 Brachybacterium sp. J144 | reverse complement strand
GGCTCTTCGCGGTTCGTGGTGAATGACCCTGCTGTGGCGGGTATTCACGCTACGGTTTTCGCGGCGCTGGTCAGCAGGATACGCATCCGGTAGTTCTCGGCGTTGCGGAAGCCACGGCCGATGCGTTTGATGTTCTTGATGCCGGTGTTCGCGGCCTCGACTCGAGCGGTGGTCGCGCCGGTGACGATGAGGACCTCGATCGCGTCCCACCAGGTCACGACGGTGTCGTAGAGCTTGGTCGCCTCGGGCATATTCGCGATCTGCACGAAGTAGCCCATCCGCATCCGTTCCTCCCAGGCCTGAGCCAGGGTGTCGGTCGCCAATAGGCGACGGAGCTGCTCCTTGATGCCCCAGGCGGCGGAGAGCTCGTCGGTGGGGTCATCGGTGCGGAACACCCTCTCCAACCGCTCCCACGCCCTCGGGGTGAGGGTGTCAGCGCCGCGCAGCAGGAGCATCCGGTGCGCCCAGGCCGGGTCATCCTTCCGACCCCGGCGACCGTGATGGGTGCGGGCTAGGCGTTGCCGCACGGCGGTGACCATGTCGTTCCCGAGCTTGACGAGGTGGAACTTGTCGACCGAGACCGCAGCGCGGGGCAGGTAGGTCCGCAGTGCTTTGCGGAACGCGGCCGAGGGATCGATGGCGACGATCTCGATCCGCTCCCGCCAGTCCTCAGAGCGCTGGGCAAGCCAGTCCCCGACGGCGGTGGAGTCCCGGCCGTCGACGACGCCGAGGACCTGTCCGGTGGTCAGGTCGACCAGGGTCGTCATCCATGGCTCGAACCGTCTCCAGGCACCTTCATCGGTGCGGAACCAGCGCACCGACCGGTAGCGGTGCTCATCGATGCCCAGGCGCGTCACTGGCACGTCCTCGGCGGCGGGGAGGACCACTGCGGCCGCCGCCAGCGCGGACTGGACCAGCCACCACGAGACGCCATGGGCCCGGGCGACCTCGGAGGCAGCCCGGCCCGAGGTGAGCACCGCGGAGACGACCTGATCCCGCAGCCGGGTCGTCGAACGCGCACGGTAAGGGACCTGATCGGTGGCTTCCCAGAACGTGCGCCGGGCGCAGGCCGGCTCGAGGCAGAACCAGCGCCGCTTGGCCCACACCACCTCCACCGCCCCGGCCACGGGGACGTCGCGCACCTTCTGGGACCGGCGGGAGTGGACCTTGGTCGCGAGCACCCCGCAGGACGGACAGCCCGGCGGCTCGATGGATTCGATCACCACTCGACGGCCTCCGTCGGGCAGGTCGATCGCGTCTGTGACGCGGTAATCGGGCAAGTTGAAGATCGTGCTCGCAGCATCACGCTGCGAACCAGTATTCTCGTGCACAGGCTCGTGGTCCTCTGAGGTGTGGATGTCTTGACAACACCCATCACAGCAGGACCACGGGCCGTTCTACGCCAGCGACGCGACGCTCTCCTTCACCACGAACCTTGAAGAGCCGGGTACGTCGGGCAGTGCGTCGCCTCCAGTTCCCGATCATTGCGAGGGCCGGCACGACGTCCACTTCCCCGGTCGGTGCCGGCGATCGCTGCCGCGGTGGCTGTCGTGTCGTACTGCTGTCGTAATGCTGTTGCCTTGGTCGTTTTAGTCGTTGACCGCAACCGGGTTCGCGTTCACCGAGAGAACGCAGCTGCGTTCTCCAGCCACTTGACGACTCGTTCGCGGGTGGCGGGTTCGTCGGCTTGTGGGTGGGGGGCGGCGGTAGTGAAACGGTCGAAGTACATGCCGGTCACTTCGTGCAGGGCGGTGTCGAGGGCGACCCGCAGGACGGCGAGGGTGCCGTCGTCCAAGGTGGAGGCGACGGGGACTCGACTCTGCCGGACCATGGTGGTTGGCATGGCGTGTGCAGGGTGGACAACGTTGATGTGCAGGCCGCGGGCGGCCAGCTCGCGGGTCGACATGACCAGGGCGAGCTTGCTGCGACAGTACGCTTCGACGCCTTCGTAGTCTCGTTCGAAGTTGAGGTCGTCGAGGGGGAGAGGCGACTGGCCGAAGGAACCAACCTGAACGATCCGGCCAGCAGGGGCCAACGAGGCCGCGAGGGAGCGCGCGATCAGATGCGGTGCGACGGCGTTGACGGCCATGCGCAGCTCCACCCCGGCGGTGTTGGTCTGACGGAGCGACGGGTCGCTGCCGCCGCCGACGGCCGCGCTGTTGATCACCAGGTCCAACGGGCCGGAGTCTGCGGCGGTGTCGCACATGTCGGCGACCTGGGCCGGATCGGCGAGGTCGCACGCAATGACGAGCGGGCCCGGGGCTTCAGCGGCATGTGCGAACCGCTTGAGGTCATCGGCTCGGTCCGTAGATCGGACAGGGAGGATGAGCCGCCAGCCGCGGCGGGTCAGGTCGAGGGCAATCTCACGGCCGATTCCTGAGCCAACGCCGGTCACAAGTGCTGTTCGAGTGTTCATAGCCTGAAGCCTATCAAGTGCTTTACATCATGCAAGGGCGATATGATTGCTGGATGGGCCTGGCTGCGAAGGATCGTCTTGGGGTCGACGTGAAGTCGACGGAGGTTGCGCTCATGGCGGCCAAGGCTGAGGCGCTGCGGCCTTTCGGTCTCTCGGTGGCGCAGTACGCGGTGCTGCTCACACTGAGGGACCATCCGGGGATCAGCGGTGCCGGCATCGCGCGGGCGTGCCTGGTCACACCGCAGGCCACAGCGGCGACGCTGAAGGTCCTGGAAGAGAAGTCCTTGTTGACCAGAGCCCTCGACGACTGGAACCGGGCCAGTCGCCCGGCGCGGCTCACCGCTGAAGGGGAACGTGTGGTTGCGGCCGCGGATGCTGCGGCCAGCGCCATCGAGCAGCGTGTGCACGACGCACTCACCTCACAGCAGCGGGCCGCCCTTCGCCACCTGCTCGGCCGTTGCCGGGAGGCGATCGAGCGCTGACCCGCTTGGCTTGCTTGCCATCCTCAATGCCACGACCGCACTGGGTGAGTTCCTGGAGGCTCATGATCGAGCCCAACAGGAGGCGCAGCAGCACAAGGAGATTGCAGCGTCGGCCCTGACCATGACCTACGGGGAGGAGCCTGAGTCAGCCTGTCGATACTGCCTGCGAAGAACTCAGCATGACCGCCCAAGCCATCGAGAGCATCGCCGCCCACCGCCGCTAGCGCCCTCTTGCGACGCGCACGTCAGCATCAGTGACGACTCTTGGTGAGCCGTCGCCCGGGTCCAGATCGGGAAGCATCGAACCATCCAGAGCCGGAAGCTCACCGGGCCCGACGACGCGCTCGGACAACGGCATCATCACGATGACGACCGCCGACGGCGGTTCCAATGACCCATCACCTCGCCCAGACGGCTCCCCGTCGCCACTCGCGTCCGCCGTCAATCGTCCGCATCCCTGCAAGCGGCCGGTGCGGATTCGCGCAAGGCGGTGAGCGCCTCGTCCAGGTGGGCTCGCCAGTCGCCTTCGGTGCCGGCCTCGTGCCAGTTCTTGAGCGCGGCGATGACCGGCCACACGATGGCGCTGGCGATCACTCGGGCTTGGGCGAAGTTCCATCGGTCGGTGCCGGCCATCACTGCAGCGATCTCGCCCTACCGATCAGACGCTCGTCACCCCGTCCCTGCCGCACTTCCGGGGTGATGTCGAAACTCACCAACACCTGACCTGCTCCAGAACTGAGCAGTGTCAAGACCGACCCCCATTCGGTGTCGGGCGAGACCTCCATAGCCAGGCCGCGATGGAACGCGCGGATCCCCTCGCGGAGCACCTCCGAGCCACGTGGGCCCAGCAGCTCCTCGAACGTCGAGGGAAGATCCTCGCGCGCGAGCTCCGCCCGCACAGATGAGCCCGATGCCAGCTTCCATCGCGAGAACGCGGGGGCCGGCGTGTGGTGGTGCTCGAACTGCAAGCTCCCGGACCACGACGAGCCGCGCGCAGGGATCGAGCCGCTCGCTGCGCCGTAGAGATCCCCGGCCGACGGCGAGATGATCCCCTCCGCGTACAGGCCGTGGAGGACCTCTCCCAGCGCGAACTGGAGCCGCTGTGCCCGGATCGCCGGGTGAGAGTCGCCCTGCACGGTCGCAGATCTCCCCTGACCATCGACCGGAACAGCCTCTCTGAGGCTCTCGGTGGTGAGGTCGTTCGCGGCGAACACGGCAGCCTCGAGCTCCCGGACCGACAGGGACGGCATCTGGCCGAGCCGCTCGAGGACGAGCGCACGCACCTCGGCAACGTCACGACCTCGGGGAGCGACAAGCTCTGCGGCCACCGGCGAGAGATTCATTCACGCAGGCTACCTCGCAGGTCAGACGGGGCGAGGCTCCGATCGGGAGCCCTTCGTGCGCAGCACGCCGACGGACTTCTGCTTGCCCTCGCGGCGCACCTTCACAACCACGTCCGACCCCGCTCGGACCGCCTTCGCCGAGATCGGAACCCCCGCCAACGCCTTCTTGGTCCCGAGGTTGATCTCGTAGGCGAGATTGTGAGCGGCCGACTTCCGGCCCTCGCTGTACCGGGCGACCTCGCGACTCTGCCCGACAGGCAGAGCGGCCAGCAGACCACGGACGTCACCGCCGGCGATGGGGCGGTCGCCCTCCGCCGTGCGGAGACCGAGCTCGGCGCTGGTGCGCTTGTCCTCCGGCGGCTGCGCCTTGAGGTCACGCAGCTCCCGGCCGCTGTACCCGCGGCCGTCCATCTTCTTGACCTCGGCGATCAGAGCCGGCACCTCGGCGGGGGGCACCTCGGTCGCCGTCCAGTCCGCGTCGTTTGTGTCCAGCTGCACCTCGAGGTCCCGCGAGTGGTGCCAGAGCTTGGTGTTGCCGAGGTAGAAGTAGACGCGATCCTCGTGGTCGACCGCCACGATCGGCCGGCTGTCCGGCTCGCAGTCCTTGGTGAACGTGTAGAACGTCGTCATCTCGCACCTCCTTCACTCCGAGTATATGCCTTTTTCCTGATCGACACATCCCCCACCAGTCCCGTTGCATCACTGTCATCCGACCGTCCTGCGGGATAGAACTCTGCGAGACCCGCGGGAGACGAGACCTTCCGTGACGCCTCGATGCACCGCCGAGCAGCTGCACGGGTGTCCGCACGGGATCGGTTGCGATCGCGCGCGATCTCGTAGTCCTCGTGGATGGATTCCTTGATCCGGACCGACTCCTCGGAGTGGAGCTGCACCTCGACGACTCGATGCTCGGGCGTGCGGGCGATGAGGTGCAGCCCCTTGTAGGAGTTGCCACTGAGGTAGGAGTCCTTGACCTCGATCGGCTCCCATCCCTTGGCTCGCAGGCTGCCGATCATGCGCTCCAGGCCCGCCGGCAGGGCCTCGTGGTGCTCGAGGGCGATCGTGTACCTCAGTGCGTCATCGGATTCGCCTCGCGCGATCGCTTCCACGTCGAGCGGGTGCCCGCTCTGCTGCCGGCTCGCCTTCCCCATTTCGTTGTCGAGCTTGCGAGCCAGGGAGTCCGGCGACTTCATGCGGAACGCGAGGCCGTGGCAGCTTCCCCCGACGTCGGCAGCTGCCGACTGCACCGCAGCAGTGACGGCCGGCTCTTCGGTGCGGACCTCCTCAAGGATCGTCATCGACCAACAGGCGGCCTCCTTGCGGTACCCGGTCGTGCGTTCCATCGTGCCCTCGTCGTCTCGCCAGACGACGTCGTCGATCCCGTCCGCCGGCGCCGGCGCGAAGTGGGCCGCCTCGTGGGAGGTGAGTCGATCGAAGTCCAAGCATCGTCGGCCCCCCTCGGCAAGGGACTTACACATCGCCCGCCCCGAGCAAGAGCTGCATGGACCGGGCGTACTTCCCGCTCAGCCGATCCCGTGTCTCGCTGTCCAGTTTCCTGATCCGCGCCGGGTCGGTGTTGTCCATGAGGTCGGCGAGCTTCACCACGCGCGCGACGGCATGACCACGGATCCGTGCGAAGTACTGCTCGACCGACATCCCCTCAACCTTCGTCACCAGCTCGACCGCCTCCAGCACCCGGGTCGGCATGCCGGCGGCAGCGAGCTCGTCGAGCGTGATCGAGGTGTCCTCGACGACGTCATGCAGCCACGCCGCAGCCACAGCATCCGCCCGCACCTCGGGGCCGGCGATCACCTCGGCCCTCTCGGCGACGCGCCTGGGGTGGTCGATGTAGGCAGCTCCCGCCTTATCGACCTGACCATCATGGGCCCGACGCGCGATCGCCTCGGCCGTCTCCACCAGCTCACTATCCACAGCAGCCTCTCCGTCCTTGTACCCAGCATTCCTGATTGATAGACCTTCTCGGATGACCGACCACGACCCGACACCTCCCGCGGCGAGCCGGCGGCGATTCATCCCTCTCGAGGAGGTCGCCGAGATGTTCTCCATCTCCCGGTCGCAGGCCTACGCCCTGGTCCGCTCCGGAGATCTCCGGGCCATCAAGGTCGGCGGCCGCGGACAGTGGCGCATCGAGCTGGCGGAGATCGACGCGTTCATCGCGCGAGCCTACGAAGAGACCGACCACGAGGCCGAAACTGTTGACACTCCGTACGATACGCTCTAGCCTGTCAACAGTAAGACGAAACCGGCAGGAAGGAGCCACCTCGCTGCCACCCCGACCAACATCTGCTGAACCAATCCCCCGCGCGGTGTCACAACAGGCGCTCTCCGCACCGGTATAGAGGTGACCACTCCCCCAACGAAGGGAACACCTCCCATGGACCCGATCCTGACCATCTACGGCAGGAAGGACTGCCGACTCCGGTGCCCGGCCGTCGTTCGTCGCGCGATCCGCAAGGGGGTCCCGTACAAGTACGTGGACCTCGACGAGCATCCCGAGGACGCCGAGCAGCTGCGGAAGCGTCTGAACGGGGAGGCCGAGCTGCCGATCTGCACCTACGGCGACGACCTCTGGACCGGAGTGCGCTTCGACAAGATCGATGCGATCTCCCCCGCCGACTCCCGACTGAAGACTGCTTCCTGACCTGTACTCTTGAAGGGCCCACTCTCCCCGGTCTTCGTTCTGACAGATGGATTCCTCTGGGAGGGTGGGCTTCTTCGTGCCATCGAGGAGATGACCATGGACCAGCTCACCCTGAGCGAGATCGGCGCCCGTCTCGGCGCCGACCCCCAGGTGCTGCGCAAGCACGCCCGTCAGCCCGGATTCCCTGAACCCACTGGGCGGCGGGGCAACGCACGCCTCTATGACCTCGACGCCGTCCAGCAGTGGGAGGACGCGCGCAAGTCCCCCGCAGGGACTTCGCAGGGCGACGAGGACCGCCTGGTGACGCTCCAGGAGGCTGCCGAGGAGCTCGGGATCTCCTACGGCTCGATCCGCACCTACCTGGGTCGCCACGAGTCGTTCCCCAAGCCCGTCCAGCGGATCTCGAACCGGCCGTACTTCCGACTCGGAGAGGTCCGCGCCTGGAACGCGCGGCGTGCCCGGCAACTGCCCACCCCCTCCGACACCGTGGTCACGGAGATCGATGGGTTGCTGACTCGAGCAGGGGTCGCCGCCGAGCTCGGCATCGAGCCCAAGTCGGTGACGAGGTACGTGGTCGGCGGCATCCCGCAGCTCCGCCCGTTCCCCGAGCCGGCGCGCACGATCGGCCGCACCCGGCTCTGGGACCGCAAGGCGATCCGCGAGTGGGGCTCTCACCGATCCTGACCGGAGCGCTTGACGGCTCCCCAGACCACGGACGCGGCGATCACCACGACGCCCACACCGATCACGATGCGAGCCATGTCCAGGCCGATGCCCGTCGACGGGATCTGGACGATCGCGTCCGAGGCGGGGACCACCACCTCGTAGGCGAGCAGCTTCTCCACGATCCAGTCCCGGACCCGCGGAAGCACGATCGGCAGCGCCACCACCGCCACGAAGGGGGCCGCCAAGATCAGGATGAGCCGATCCCACTCGCTGTCCATCACTCCGCGCTCCCTTCGCATGCCTCGAGCTCGTTCTCGAGGACGTTCTTCTCCGCCGCGGTGACCGCGAGCTCATAGGTGGACTTCACGTCGATCCACTGGACGACGTACATGCAGCGCCCCGCCTCGGGAAGCCACTCCTCCGGGCCGCTGTCTCCCTTTGACCGGTTCGCCGAGGCGTCGACGGCGACCAGGTTCGCGGGGGTGTTCGCGAACTCTTCGCGCCGGTCTTCGTCCCACTGAGCGGCGCCCTGCTGCCAGGCACGGGACAAGGGGACGATGTGGTCGATGTCGACCGTGTTCTCGCCCTTGACGAACGCGATCTCGCGGCCGGTGTAGGGATCCGCGATCCTCGCCTCCAGGACGACACAGCCGTGGGTCCCCGGCTTCGTGGTCACCTCGCCCTCCCTCGCGCCGGCGCGCAGCGTGTCGTTGCGCTGATCGCACCCGTTGCGGTCGATGTCGGCCCAGCGCTGGCCGAACGCCTCGCGCTCGTACCCAGGAGCGGCCTCGAGCTCGGCGACATCGAGTCGCGCCAGCTGCGTCGTCCCTGTCTCGAGATCAGCGGCGTCCACCTGGTCGCGCGTGACCGCAGTCGTCGACGGGCTGCCGGTGGGGAGGTCCTCGAGCAGTGCATCGACATCTCCGCCGGAGACGACGTACGCGCCGACGGCGATCGCCACGACAGCGAGGCTCCCCATCACCTTCGCGCTCGCCCGGCTCATCGCCCGGCTCCCATCAGGCTGTCCCACCAGCGCACGGTCCACAGCGCATCGCCCATCGCCGTGTGCGCGTCATGCTCACGCGGCGGTTCAGCCCCGGCACGCCGCGAGAGGTCGTAGGACGAGGACGGGATCTGCACGTGCTCGCCCCGCGCGTGCAGCACGGGGTAGCTCAGGGTGACGAGGTTGATCGTGTGATGGCGCCAGCGCGGGCGCAGACCGTGCTGGCGCAGCAGCCAGTCCATCGCGCGGGCATCGAAGTCCGGGTTGGAGCCGACGAGCTGCGTGCCCGCCGTGAACAGTTCCACGGCCGCCGCCGCGTCGTGAGCATCCATCAGGGCCAGACCGGACTGATCTGCCGCCGAGTTCCACAGCGGGTGGCGCTCGTAGAACCGGTTCACGCGCAGCGCGTCCGGCGATGCCTTGGAGAGGTCCGGCTGCCGCAGCATGATGTGCAGCCGCTCCTCCCCTGCTTCTCCACCCCGTTTGATCAGAGCGATCTCCCACGGCGTCGGAAGCGGCTCCAGCTGCGTCGTCTCGGTGTCGACGAACACCAGCGGGTGCGTGAGCTCGTAGGTCATGAGTCCTCCTCGTCGGGGTGCTCCGCAGCGCGGCGCACCATCAGTGTCTCGTCGGCATCCAGGGCGATCTCGCCAGCATCGTCGTCGTCCGTGCGCCAGGAGATCGAGATCATGCCTTCGTCCTCGAGGTCGGCGATCGCCGACTCGACGACGACCCACTCGTCATCCAGCAGGACCAGGTCGCCCTCCTGGAGGCGGTCAGAGGCCGTCGGGGTGGCCGGCTCATATCCGTCGTCCTCATCCTCGTCATCGTCGGTGACCAGGCGCAGGTGGCGATCCGGCCGCGGTACGGGCGGTGCCTCCTCTGCGTCTTCCCAGCCCATTTCCTGATCGTCGGGAACGGAGTCAAGGTCGATCACCTCGTCGGCATCAGCGGACGTTCGGAAGTGGGCCTCGACGATGGCGGCCCAGGCGGTGTAGGTCGACTTCCCGTTCTCGTCGATCCAGGTGGCGGCGTCCTCGTCGTCGATGACGATGTCGAACCGCGGGTGGGTGATCTTCGCAGGGAGGAGGCTGCGGAGGATGTCCAGGTCCCCCTTCTTCCGGTCACGTAGGGCGCGGCGCGGGTCCGGGGTCCAGTAGGACTGGGACTCCACCGGGTCGCCGTCGGCGTCCATCGCGATGCCGCGGCCGGGGATCTTCCGGGGGACGCTGGCGCCGATGTAGGGCGCGCCCCACATCATGCGGGCCCCCTCCGGGGAGAGTCGGCCGAGGCTGTGGCGGAAGCCGAGGTTGTCTCGGACCTCGCCGGAGAGGATCTCGGCATCTGGTCGCTGGAGGCCGAACAGGAGATGGATCTTCGCGCTGCGGGCCTTGCGGGCGAGGGAGCCGATCATCCCGAAGATGGGGCACTTGGACGGGCCGCCCTTGGGCTTGTTCTCAGCCCACCAGTGGGTGATGGCGCTGCGCAGGTCCGTGTACTCGTCGAGGACCAGGAGCAGCGGCTCGAAGTCACGCTCGTCCTGCCCGGCGACGATCTGGGCGTAGCGCTTCTCCATCAGGTCCCAGGCGCGCACGATGAGCGCCATCTGCTCCTCGACCGTGACGGCGATCGCCTGCACGTTGGGCCACTTCCGCATCCCGATGAACTCGATCTGCTTGGGGTCGGCGATCCAGGCAGCCCAGTCGCGCTTCGTCCATTCTGTGACGATCCCCAAGATGTCGACGGTCTTTCCTGTTCCCGTCTTACCCGTCGTGAGTCCGTGAGGAACCGTTGATTTCAGATCCCAGACGGTGGTGACGCCATCCTCGGTCACGCCTGTCGGAATCAGATACCGATTTGCATCGGTGATCACTGGGGCAGGATGCACGACGCCTCCCTCGGGGATTGAGGGTCGGATCTCGAAGTGGGCGCGTGCGGGAGTGCTCTCAATGTCCCACCGTGCACGCCACCGCCCCGGAAGCATCGCGGTGATGACTCTCTCGATCTGCTGGCGCTTCATTCTGCTGTGGAGCTTCACAGCGATCTCATCGGGAATCGTGACATCGATCCCCTCCAGATCCTCCCCGCTCCACTGGTATGTGGCCTTCGACTGCTTCCCGAGCATCTCGGTCACCGTCACAGCTGCACGCTGGTGGAGCTGAGCCCTCGGAGAGTCGTCGAGCTCGTCCTCCTCCTGCTCCTTGATGCCGAGCACGATCACCTTGCGCTCACTGCGGTGCGACTCCATGGCGTATTCGACCCCGACACGCGAGTCCACGGTTGCCAGGAGCTGCTGGAGCCACTTGGGGTCGAAGTCCCGGGCGCCGGCGGAGTAGGTGATCTTGATGCGTCCGGGGCGGGGATGGATGAATGCCTTGGGCGCCCATCGCGTGCACTTCACGGCCAGGGTCGGCCCGAGGAGGGGTGCCAGGGCCTCGGTGAGGTCTTCGCGGACGGCGCGGTGCTTGGCCGATCGCCATCGGGCGAACCCGACGAGGGCCAGGGGCGGGATGGCGCAGGCGACGATGCTGGCCGTCGGGACGTCTGTGAGCATGAGGGCGCCGCCGCCGATGATCCCTCCCCCGGCGATCACCCCCGGAGGGATCCCGGGACGTGCGGGGGCTGAGCCGCGCCGCTGTGCGACAGCTGCTTGTGCCATGAGAGGCCTCTCCGTTCGCGATCGGTACTCACCCCTATATCGGTGCCCGGAGGGCGCCGTTGTGACACCGCGGAGCTCACGGGAGCTCCTGAGGGGCGCCCGGGGTCGAGGATCCGGGGTCTCGGTCTTCCGGGTTCTCGTGCTGCCGTGCTTCCGCGTTCCCGTGCTCTCGGGTTCTCGTGCTGCCGTGCTCTCGGCCTCTCGGGTTCTCGTAGATTCGTACTTTCGTTTGGTCGTACGTGATAGGCTCAGCGCGCGACGCCCGACGAAGGAGGGAAGGAGCGCGCTGGACCTCCCACGACTCCCTCACTCCAGCTGGTTTTCCGTCGACGGACAACCTCCATGGGCCCCGCCTCCTGGCGGGTGCAGCGGGTGGGGCGGGCGCCACAGCACACGAAGGGCCCTGCCCGTCTGTGGCGACGGGCAGGGCCCAGGATGCAGCGCTGCGGCGCAGCCGTTCAGTCCTCCGAGATGGCTGTGGTCGCCCACGAGCTATCCCCGCTGCTGCGCGTCACCGTCAGCGTGAGGGAGCCGGCATCGGTGGGGATCTGGACAGTCGCGGTGGTCATGGTCGCCTGCGCGATGCTCGGCTCACCGGTCACTGCGGTCGCCTCGACGCGGTATCCCCAGGTGCGGCCGTCGTAGGCCGGGTGAGCGACAGGAGCCATCGTGTCGAGGAGCTGCTCGTTCCATTCCCCCTGGTCGAGGGTCTTGCCCTGTACCCAGATCTCGGCGGTGGCGAGGGCAGCGGCGGCGGCGCCGTCCTTCGCCTTCTGGTCCGCGGCTGCATTCTCGAGCGAGTCGTCATGCCCTGCTTCTTGCCCTGCTTCTTCTCCCTGGTCAGAAGGGGTGGCGTAGAGCTCAGGCTCCTTCGTGGGGGTAGCGGAGGAGGCCGCGGCCGCGGGGGTCTCCCGAGACGTTGACCCGAGCTCTCGTTCTCCGCCGTTGCGCCCCGCGAACAGGGCGAAGCCGATAATCGCGGCCATCACCAGGAGGACGGCGACCCCGCGCCGGCTCATGCTCCCGCCCCTGCCGCGGCGGCCGTGGGCCGGGCGATGCCGACGAGCTGCGCGCCCTCGAGGCGGGCGCTGCTGATCGTCGGTCCGTTCTTCGAGCGGGAGGACTCGATCATCTGACCGTCACCGATGTACATCCCCACGTGGGAGACAGCGTTGGGGTCCCCCTTGGGCCCCCGTCTGCCCCAGGCCTCGAAGATGAGGTCCCCTGGCTGGATCTGGTCCACACTCACCCGGGAGGCGGCGAGGTTGTTCCACTGGTCCTGTGCGCTGCGGCCGATGTCGACGTTGGCGCCGCTCTTCCAGGCGTACGAGGTGAATGCCGAGCAGTCGATCGCTCCGCCGGTGGGGCCGTTCTGGTCGCCGGATCCCAGCCCGTAGTTGAGGTCCTGCGAGAGGAGACCCTTCGCCGTCTCGATGACGGTCTCGACGTTGCCGTTCACGGCTCCGCCGTCCGCGCAGCCGCCGGTCGCGTCGGTGGAGGAGAGGTCGACGTCGACTCCGGACAGAGCATTCAGGAGCCGGTTGGCGTCGTCGGTGTGCTTTGCATATTCTCCGCGGTACCGCTCGGCGGGACGCTGCACTTCTGAGGCCGCAATCGTGGGAGCCATCGCCTCCCACCCCTTAATATCCTTCAACCCCGGGATATGACCATAGCCGCTGCCACCTCCGACAGATCCGTAATCTCCCGGGTTTTGCGCTGTCACTCCTTCGAAAAAGACCTTGGCGGAGTACGCGGTGTCGTTGACCATTTCAAGGCTTCCGTACCATCCGTCATATGTCCTCTGCTGGAACACTCCGGCGTCACCATCAACATTTGGGAGCTTCGAACTTGGATCGTCGCCGAGGTCGCTTTCCTGCATCCCCGTGATGATGCCGATGAGCTGAGCCCGCCGATCGAGCCCCGCGTCCTTCGCAGCCTGGGCGATGATCGCCGCGTTCTTCACCTGGTTGCTCGAGAACCCGTCGACGACGGGGAGATCACCGACGGCGATGGCTGGCGCCGCCCCCGAGGAGCATGTCGAAGTCGAGGCCGACGATGATGCCGCCTGGACGGAGATCCCAGTGAAGTGCATGAACATCACCGCCGTCCCTCCGACGACACCGGCGAGCAGCACCAGGCCTACGACGAGGATCGTGGCGATCGTCTTCTTCATCTTGCTGTTCCTTCCTCGACTTCTCGGCGACGGTCAGGCGGCGCCCTTGCCGGCTGTGCGAGCTCGAGCACGGTCCCGCAAGGGGCGTGGGACCGGGCGTGGCCGGTGGGACGCAGTCGCTGCACGGCGGGCGCGCATCTTCGTGTTCAGGCGATCCCTGGCGGTGCTGTTCGTGTTGGCTGCGGTCGGCCCGGTGGGCGCCGGCTGTCGGCCTGCCCCGCTCGGTGCAGGTGCGGTCTTCCCCGACGCCGTCTGCTGCGAAGCGGCCCCCGTCGCGCGGCGAGGTGCTTCGGCGGTGTCGGATCCTGGAGTGCGCGTACGGCGGTCCTGAGACGGCGACGGGCGACGGGAGCTTCTCGGCGAAGGATGCTGCTCCTCCGCAGGGCGGTGGTGCCCATCGCTTCGGCGCTGCGGTCTGCGACCCTGGCGCGGGGTCGCCGCGTCCACCCCGGCGCGGTCAGCGGCACGCAGCTCCGCGTCCCGGGTGGCGCCGCCCCAGGTCCAGAACCTGCCCTGCTGGCGGCGCTCCGCCCGCTGCTCGCGACGCTCGACCCGGCGGGCCTCCTTCTTCCGCCACTTCGCCTCGGCCGACCGATGTGCGATGCCGTGGAGCAGCTTGTGGCTGCTCTTGTCGTGGATCCCGGCGCGGTGGAGCATCCCGCTGCCCAACCGTGCGGCCATGAAGCCCGGACGTGTGACATGCCGAGTCCCGGCGCGGACGGGGGCGGTGGCGACGTTCCCAGCACTCCGCCCCAGTGCGGCGGCACCGTGCTTGACGCGGGATCCCAGCTGACCAGCCCCCTGCGCGAGCTTGCTGCCGGCGCGGGATGCTGCTCCCGCAGCTAGGCCTCCTCCGACGTGATGCCGGGCGCTGAGCTGCTTGGGCACGGGCACGTTCTTCGACTGTGCTCGGGCGCGCTCGCGCATCCGGTTCAGGGCCTTGCGCAGCTTCTTGCGCTGCTGGAAGATCACCGCGATCACGACGATCAGGACGAGGTCGACGATGAGGAAGAGAACGATCATGTTCTCCTCCCACTTGGTGAAGAAGTACTGGACCGTGGCGAGGTAGAGCCCGCTGATCAGCACGACGGCCATCAGCGCGAGGAACGACTCGAGCAGGTTGATCGCGATCCCGAGGAACCCCCGGTAGGAACCGCCGGGGCCGACACCACGGAACAGCTCCCACACCGCCTGCACGCCGGCGATGAGCATGTTGGCGACCTCGTAGATGATGATCATCGAGCAGACGACGGCGATCGTGAGCAGGACCGCGATGCCCACCAGGATGATCAGCGTCGTCACCAGGGTCACGGACGAGGGGTTCTTGATCGTCGCCCCGAAGTCGGGGGAGCAGGCGAGCATCGCGTTGGCCAGGTCCTCGCCCGACTTCGTGAGGTTCTCGTTGTAGGTGGCTTCGCACCCTCCCCCGTCGGCGAGCCCCCCGTAGGCGATGAACTGGTGTGGTGCCCGCACGAAGATCGACACGATCTGCTGTCCCATCGTGCCGGATGCCTCCGAGGCCTCGACCTCGCCGATGGCGGCGTCGGGGTTCATCAGCTGGGCGCTGAACTGCTGCGCGGCCTCCTTCGTTCGCGTGAGGAGCCCGGTCGGTCCGGTCAGCCAGGCGACGGGGTTGGTCACGATCGCCGCGCTGATCCCCCACAGGACGAAGCTGCCGAACATGTCGGTGAGGCCGCGGGCCTGCTGACCGACGTACATGCGGACGATGCCCACGACGCAGGCGAGGAAGATCAGGAGCTCACGAACCATCGGGAGCTGATCGAGAACCCCGTCGAGCACCTCGGCGGTCTGCTCGATGGGGTAGATGAGGTAGGTGATCCACCCGAACCCGAGAGTGAGGTCGATGAGCAGCGCCACCGCCCCGACGCCGTACCGGCATGCGTCCCACAGGAACCCGACGGTCCCCGCGGTCATGGACTGCATCGGGTACTTCGTGTTGAGCAGGTCGAGGAGGAACTCGATGTTGTAGTTGCTGATCGAGTACCCGTTCCCGTCTGCGCGATCCAGCGCCTCGAGCGGGTTCGGCGGGGCTGCCAGCGCCGGCGGGGCCGCCACGAACATCAGCACGTAGGCGATGAACGCGATCTCCAGCCACATCACCAGACGAGGGCGAGCGAGGATCGCGCGCACCAGGTTCGGCAGGTAGCACGGGAAGAACGCGAGCTGGATCCGCGTCTGCACCTCACGCATCGGTGACTCCCGCGTGAGGTGTCGTGCTGGCCGCCTCCCGAGAGGCAGCTCCGGCCGGCATCAGGGTTCGGACTCGTCCGATCGTGCCGGTCGCGTCCCGCATCCACGCCTCGCCCCGGCGCTCCGGGGGCACCTCGTTACCGACCTGCGGCGACGTGTTGGTCTGGAGCTCCTTGACGAGCTCCTCGTCCTCAGCATCCAGACCCAGCCAGCGCAGTGACCGCTTGGCCAGGGCCTCGTCCTCCTGCCGGTGGACGATCCTGATCGGGATCAGCCCTCTCATGGTCTCGTCGCCGAAATCATGTTCGGGATCGTGGCTGCCGAGGATGAGCGCGGCGTTGTGCTTGCGCCCGTCGCGGATGAACAGGGTCAGGTCGGCGACCGAGAGGTCGTTCGAGGTGACCATGTGGGCCTCGTCCTCGAAGTACGCGGCGAACCTGCTCTGATCGTCGAAGCAGATCATCCTGGCCAGGCTCGAGATCAGGGTGTAGATCGCGCGGCCGAACCGCTTCTCGATCCTCATGACCTTGTACAGGTGGGCGTTCTGGAGCTCGGTGGTCTTGGGGACCTCGATCCGGTTGGTGCGGATCACGATCGCCGACGACGTCTTCCAGGGCAGCGGGGGCAGCTCGTCGTCGAACAGCGCCCGCGCGAAGTCCTTCTTGGCGTAGACGGCCATCTGGCCCGACAGCTTCTTGGCCTCGTCCTGATCGTCCTGCTTCCCGAGCTGCGTGAGGTGCGCGAGCAGGGCCCCCAGACCGGTGATGTTGTGGTCGTGGAGGTACTCCGGTGTGAGCACCTCGCCGAGGAGCACGCCTTCACCCGAGGTGGGGTCGAGGTCCAGCAGCGTGATGAGGAAGTTCGATGCGATCGTCGCCCCGCGGGAGGCGTCGAAAGCACGGAGGGGGTCGAGGGAGAAGACGGGCTCGGTCATGTCGATGACGGTGGGGCTCGTCAGGGTCTGCACGAAGGTCACCCACTCCCCGATCTCGGATCGATCGGTGGCGATGATCTGGCCACCGTCGCGATCGACGATCGACTTCATGAGGATCTTCATGGTCATGGACTTCCCGGAGCCGAGCTCTCCGGTGACGCCCACACACGCAGACTTGTTGCGCAGCTTCGGCATGTTCGGAAGGTCCAGGTGGACATAGGAGAGCAGCGCGCTGGTCTGGTTCTCGGCGAAGAGAGCGCCGGTCGCGTCTCCGAGCGTCGAGGCCGTGATCGGGACGAGTCCTGCCAGATCCCGGCTGGTGACGATCTGCGCGTACTCGTTGATCTTCGGTGTCAGGGCGCTCCCGGGGACGAAGGACCACCACATCTCCTGCTGGTATCCCGCGGGGAACCCGACCGAGAACCCCTCGTCCTGGAGGACCTTCACGGCGGTGCGCGAGCGTTGGACGACGTCCGGAGCGCTGTCGGAGCAGACCGCGAAGATGACGATGGGCTGGATCTCGACCTCGTTGGGGTCGGAGGCGAGGGCCTGGTCGTACGCGGTGACGGCCTCCACCGCGGCGTCGAGATCGTGCAGCCCGGTGCCGACCTCGTGCTCTCGTTGGTCGAGCTGGTCGTTGATCCGGCTCATGGCGGTCGCGTTGGCGCGCTTGGCGTTGTCGGAGGATCGGGTGCGCATCCGCATCACCCAGTCGGCGCCCGGGATGTAGTTGTCGACGTCCCCGAGGATCTCCGATCCCGGCCAGAGCAGCCCTCCGTCGGGCATGCCGGTCAACGAGAACATCGCCTGGTAGGAGGCCATCCCCTCGGCGAACATGCCCTCGTCGCCGATCTTGACGTAGCGGTGCGCGAACGGGTTCAGCTTGGCGACGCGTCCCTTCTCGTCGGACTGTCCGCCCTCGTCGATGATCGGCTCCCCGACGTGCCGCACCTGCGTCACGGCCTCGAGGTCCTCCCGGGAGTACGCGGTCGCGTCGAAGCCCCGGTACATCAGGTGATAGTCGAGCCACACCTGCTGCGCCACACTGGCGCGCTGCGGTGCGAAGGTTCGAGGGATCATCGCCTCGATGCGGGCAGCCTGCTCCCCTCGGTACTTCAGCTCGTCCTTGGAGACGCCGTGGTGGGGGAGCCCCAGCTTCACCTTCATCCGCTGCACGCCGGCCTGGGCGGGGAGCGTGAACTTCCGGAGTCCCGAGTTCGGCAGCGGGACGGCGAGGAAGTACAGCCGGTCCCCGGCCTCGGTGCCCTCGAGGTCGTCCAGCCTGGCCTCGGCTTCTACGGCCCATGCCTCTCGGTCCTCGAGGTCGATGCCGTCGATCATGCGCTGCACGACGGAGACGGGATCCTGTGCGACGACGACGCTCAGGAGCATCGATTCTCCGGTGAGGACGCGGAACATGGCCTGGTGGGCCAGCCGCGCGGCGTTCTTCTCCCGGTGAGGGCGCATGCCGTAGCTCATGCCCTGGAGCTGCCAGATCGCCCAGCAGGTGCCCTGCCGGGTCCACATGAGATGCCCTGCTCGGATGGATGCGGGGTGAAGCATCGGATTACCTCCGTTGTGCGGATGCTGCGAGGATCTGCTGCACCTCGGTCAGCTGGTGAGGAGTCGGCTGCTCTCTGGGTACGTCCGGCGCCGGGTCATCACGCTCCGGCGGCAGGACGCCTGCGAGCACCAGGGCCCGGTCCTCGACGACGGCCGGAGAGGTGATCTGCTCGGCGGGGTCCTCGTCGAGGGAGCGGCTGGCGCTGTCCCATGCGGCGTTGGTCGGCGTGGAGCCGCGGTGTCGGATCCTGCGCTTGCCGCCCAGCGCGATGTGGGTGCCGGCCTGCGTACCCCAGGAGGGGGCTGTTCCGTAGCCGATGACGCCGGTCACGAGCATCAGCGGGTTGCGGCCCTTGAAGGGGATGCGGCCCGCTGCCACAGCACAACCGGCCGCGACCGCGACGAGCACCACCCACGCGAAGATCGGGATCCACCCCTGCGCCCAGAGCCACATCGTCTCCTTGCCGATCCAGGCTGCTGCGACGAAGACGACGCCCTGGGTGAGGGTGTAGGGGCCGAAGGGGATCTTGAAGTCACCGAGCTTCCCGAGCATGACGGGGATCTTCCGTGCCCGGGTGTAGAAGCGGACGATGACCTGCTGCTCGGCCATGACGTCAGATCACGAGGTCGTCGGCCGGGGTCTCGATCTCCTGCGAGACGCTGGCGGCGTTGAGGTTCCCGAACTCGTCGCCGAACAGCTCCTTGACCGAGTCCACCTGGCTGAGGAAGCCCAGCGCGACGGCGACCATCAGGATGCTGACCACGAGCGAAGCGGTCGAGAACTTCGACTTGACGTAGTTCCACAGAGCGCCGACGAAGATGATGCCGCTGATCGCGGTGAGTGCCGTCGACTTGGCGTCCGCAGCGAGACCGTCGATGGCGTCGAAGATGCCTGCGGCCTGGAGGGTGCCGTCGGAGTAGACGGTGCCGGCGGCGATGATGAGGTCGTTCATGACTGGTCTCCTTCGGTGGGGGTGGGAGTACTGCTGGTGGGGTTGATCGCTGAGACCTCCCAGCGATCGCGCCAGCGCAGATCGACCGTGTAGCCGAGCTGGGTGACGCTGCCGTCCGCCGTGGTGGCAGAGACGGTGATCTGGGTGCGCAGGATGTCTCCCTCGGCCGGGTCGGCGGGGATCTCCTGACTCGTGCGGATGGAGGGGACCGACGCCTCGGCGTAGGGGACCGGCGTGATAGCGGTGATGGCCGTTCCCGGGGCTGTCAGAGGGGCGGTCTCGCCCTGTCCCGCGAGGTACGCCTGCGCGAACGCGGTGAGGGTGCCTTCGACCGCCGAATCGGAAACTCGATCGCCGGGGGCGACGGCGAGGTCTCCTCGACCCGGGGTGGCCACCATCGAGGGCAGGCCCGCGGCCGCGATCGACCCGGTCTCGTCCGTGATGACCGGCAGCTGCCAGTACTGCTGCGTGGCCGGCTGCTCCGCGGTCGCCGGACGCTCGACGGTGACCGTGACGACCCATGTGCCAGCGTCGACCTGGACGGCTTCCCCGGGGGTCACCTCGCCGATCTCGACCGGCTCAGAGGGCAGCGAGATCGTGGTGTCGACGCCCTGCGCGAGGAGCGCGGCGATCTGATCCTCCTGATCTCGTGAACCGCTGAGGTAGAGATCGACGAAGTTCGATGCGAAAGCGGAAACCCGCTGGGATTGTCCGGCGTCCTGCACCTCGATCGCTGCCACTTCCGGAGCCGCGTCGTTTCCGAGCACGTTCGCACCGAGAGCGAGAACTCCAGCACCACAGAACACCCAGATGATTCCTGTCGCAGCTGCCGATTTGAAGCGGTCCCCCGCTGTCCAGGCGTGGGCGATATCCGGCTCGTCGGTCTTGTTCTTGCGCAGCTTCCGTGAGGGCGTAGGCGTCTCCTCAGCAACCTCCTCCTCAGAGGAGGTCTCGATCGGATCGGCGTCAGCAGGAGCGCGGTGGCGCTTCGGGATAAGGGTCAGCACGGGTCCTCCTCGGGGAAGGGGATGCGGGGGGAGCCACCCAAGCCGACCCCCGCACCCCCGCTCTGGGCCACCGTGGCGAGGAGGGCGATGTCGGATCGCATCGCCTGCTCCTCCTCGGGGCAGACCCCGGCGCGCACCGAGGCCCACGCCGTCTCGTTGAGCGGGTCGGCCAGCAGTACGGACAGCAGGGACCGCAGCTTCTGCCGGCGGCGGTGGACCGCTCCCACGGCACTCACGGCCGCACGAGAGGCATCGAGCTCGAGGGTGGCGGTCATCGGGGTCTCCTCTTCTTCGGTGGTCACCCCTATATCGCTGAGCCGGACCCCGGTTTGTGACAGCACCGGTCGATCTTTTTCTGGTCCCCCCGCACCACCCGAAGCTGTGCGGCCCTGACCTGCACGTTTACCGGGGGCAAGAAACTCGTTGTTCTCGAGTCCCCTGGGGGCAAGATCCAGGGCAAGAGCTCCTCACCAGCGTGAAGCCATCTGATCGCCTCACCGCAGGAGCCACCATGACTGCCGATCCCACGCTCGACGACATCACCGCCGGTCTCGCGGACGACCTCGCCGCCATCCTTGACGAGCCGCTGACGGCTCCGGTCGAGTCAGCCCACACCGTTCGAGGCCTCTTCGAGCTCCTCGCGCGCCGTGAGTACGCGACCAACGACCGGGTGCTGCACACGCTGCTCTCCCGACTCGACGACGACCCCCAGGCCCGTCGGCTGCTGCTGCACGCGATGCGGCCGGCACTGTGCTCCGTGGCCCTCAAGCACTTCCACGCGAGTGCGCTGCCAATGAGCACTGCGGACGCGTTCTGCGCCGTCGTCGACGCGTTCTACGACGTTCTCGACCGCCCCCACATCCGTGCTCGCACGCAGCGGGTCGCCGTCCGGATCGTCAGCCAGCTCAGTGACGAGCTCAAGCGTCCCTCCGCACTCGACTTCCATCGCAGCACCGATTCTTGGGACAACATGGTTGTGCTCGAAGGTGCAATGCATTCCGAGCAGTCCCATGCGCCCGAAATGAAGACCGCCCACCGTAGCCAGCTCGACCTCCTGGAAGGGCTCGCCTGGGCCCGTGACCACGAAGTGATCACGCTCGAGGAAGCTCGATTTCTCATCTCCGTGTATTCACCGGACACGGGTCTTGAGGAGACCGGGAACCGTGCTCCTGCGGCAGTCCGCCAGCGCGCCCGGCGTCTGGCAAAGAGGATCGCCGAGGCCTTCATGCAGGACGCCGATCTCCTGCCCGAGCTCTCCAGCGAGGTGGCCTGATGGCCTCGCACGGGACGAGAGCTCGTTACCAGGCGGGCTGTCCGTGCTCCTCGTGCCGCGCAGCCAACGCGGCCTACGACCGGGCTCTGCGCCGGGGAGAACGCGCTCACGGCACTGCCAAGGCCTACCGCGAGGGCTGCCCCTGCGACGACTGCGCGGCGGCGTACACGCAGTGGGCGCAGCAGGCGCCCGAACCCAAGAGGATCTCGCGCTCCGAGGTCACCCATCGGCTCGACGAGATGGAGCACCTCATCGCCGGCAGCGTCTGGCCTCCTCACGCCGCCCACCGCGTCGGCTGGTCCCTCGAGACCGCCGAGCGCGCCGCCGCTCGACACGGTCGCCACGACCTCGCCGCCCGCCTCGCTGCCGCCCGCCGGCAGCACCTCAGCCCCAGCGCCTAGGAGGAACACCCATGCCGCGCACCTCGACTCCGCAGCAACCTCACGACGACCCACCGCAGATCTCCAACACCGACGCCCCGCCTGACGATTCCCCATCTCCTCACCCCGACCAACTGGACCTGTTCGACCTCCTGGAAGTGATCCCCCGATGACGCCCGAACGCGCGACCTTCACGCCCAACGACACCGACACCGCAGTCCTGATCTCTCCCCCTGGGCAGCGAAGCAGCCCGCGGTGGGCATTCATCACGCGCGGATCCGCCCGCGAAGCGATCGAGCGTGGCCGGCTGCACCGCGAGCAGCTCCAGAGGGCCAGGCACCGCCGCGACATCGGGATCCTCGTCGGCCTCGTCGCTGTCGGCGGCGTCCTGTTCCTGCTGCGCGAGCTCGGGGTGGTCGTCCACGTCATCGCGTGGGTCGCCGCCTTCGTCGGCGGCCTCTTCATGCTCTCCAGGATCGTGACGGACCCCCGACCCAGCCACCCCGCCTCCGAGGACGACGTCCAACAGGAGATCTCCCGGTCCCTCACCGAACGTGATGCGCTCAGCGTCTGCTCCGTCGAGCTCGCTCGCCAGCTGACCGCGGCGCAGCACCACGCCCTCACGACCGCTGACACGTTCGGGCTGACGAGAGAAGTGCTCGAGCTCCTCCAGGAGCAGTTCGAGGCGCGGCGACGCGAGGAGGAGAAGCGCGTCAAGCGCCACCGTCGAGAGCAGGCCCTGGCGATCGTCGACGAGCACTCCGCCCCACACGAGCAGTACCCGCAGATTTCCTGAGATTCGTATTTTCGTCTTCTCGTTCTTCCGGTATGCTCCAGACTGTCAACACCCGACGAAGGAGCCACCCATGCCCTCCAGAGCCACCCGATCCAAGACCCCACCCGACCCACGGGTCATCTCCGTCGTGAACGAGAAGGGCGGCGTCGGCAAGACCACGACCGCCGTCGAGATGGGCGCCGTCCTCGCCTCCACGGGCAAGCGCGTCCTGCTCATCGACACCGACCACCCCCAGCACTCCCTGAGGGACTGGGTCGATCAGGTCGGCCTCGACGACACCCCGTTCGATGTCGCCAGCATCGAGCATCCCGACGAGCTCGCCGCTGTCCAAGAGGTCGCCGCCGAGTACGACTTCGTGCTCATCGACACCCCGGGCACGGTGGCGATGCGGAACCTGGTCGCGCAGTACATCGCCACCAGCGACTTCCTCATCGTGGTCTCCGAGGTCGACGGGATGGCACTTCGCCCCGCCGACCGCTACATCGACGACTTCGTGATCCCCTCCGGCAAGCCGTACGCGGTGCTGCTGACCAAGTGGGATCCTCGCCGCCCCCAGAAGCTCACCCGTGCCCGGGAGTTCTTCGAGAGCGTCGACAAGCCGACCTTCACCTCCGTGATCCGCTCCTACTCGCTGTTCGCCGATGCCTACGAGGACGGCGTCTACGTGACCACCAGCCCCCGCCGCGGCGAGTCCGCTCACAAGGCAGCTGGGGACTACGAGCGCGCGGCGCTCGAGCTGATGTCCACGATCGCCACCCTCTGAGCCCGAGAACAGGAGCCACCCACCATGTCTGCCAAGCAAGTCAACCTCCGCGAGAAGCTCGGCCGCAGCACCACCCCGCAGCAGCCTCTCCGCCCCACCTCCGCCCCGGCATCGGCAGCTCCGATCCCGCCGATCGACGAAGACGACCTCGTGCGCAAGGAGGTCAGGGTCCGTCCCGATCAGGTCACCCGCCTGGCCAACCTCCGGCGTCGGATCAACAAGGCCCGGGCCGCAGCGGAGAAGGGGCTCGACCCCAGCGAGAAGAGCCCGTCGATGACCGACCGCATCCTCGCCCGTGTCGCCCTGGACTACCTCCTCGAGCACGAGGACGACCTCCAGGGGTGGACCGAGCAGGACCTCCTGAACAGCCTGCGCAACGCCAAGGACTGACCCCGAAAGGACCCCTCACATGCCCCTCCTCACCAAGATCAAGAAGAAGGCGGACGACTCCGCCGCGGCGGGACCCGAGCAGCCGGCCATCCCCACCGCCGCGGCCACCACGCCCATCCGCCAGCGTCGACGGCCCGCGTTCATCGCCCTCGGCGTCGCTCTGATCATCGTCTGCGCCCTGGGAGCGTTCTGGCTCGTCGATCGCCTCTCCACCACGACCCAGGTCGTGGTGGCCGCCGCAGACGTCCCGGAGGGGCAGAGGCTCACCGCCGAGGACCTCACGGTCACCGACGTCACCGTGCCCAGTGGTGTCGCCACCATCCCCGGAAGCGACCTCGACACCCTCGTGGGCCAGCGATCCGTCGGGCAGCTCGAGAAGGGCACTCTCCTCGCTCCGAGCGACGTCAGCACCGACCCATTCCCAGCCGCCGGCACCGCCGTCGTCGGCGTCCGCGTCAGCGCCGGGCAGATCCCCACCAACGACGTGGACCCCGGTGACCCGATCCAGATCGTCGGAACCCCCCGGGAGGGCGATGACCCACCCACCGGTGACGCCCCGGTGATCACCGGGACCGTCCAGGCCATCAGCGCCCCCTCCACGGACGGAGTGGTCGTGGTCGACGTCCTCGTCTCCAGCGACCAGTCCGCCACCCTCGCCGCCCTGTCCGCCACGGGCCGCATCAGCGTCGTCCTCGTCCCCGAGGAGGAGTGACATGCTGATCTCCCTCGCCTCCGCCTCCGGATCACCTGGGGTCTCCACGACCGCCCTGGGCCTGGCCCTGGTCTGGCCCCGCGACGTCATCCTCGTCGAGGCCGACACCGTCGGTGCCTCCGCCACCCTCGCGGGCTTCTTCGCCGGATCTCTCCCGCCCCGCTCCACGATCCTCGACATCACACCCGGGGCCGACTTCGAAGAGCAGCTCATGGCGCGGTCCATCGCCCTCACCGACAACCAGTCGCCGATCCGCCGTCTGGTGCCCGGCATCAGCAACCCGCTCCACGGCCCGCAGCTCTCGACGAGATGGGATGCGCTGGCCCTGGCCCTGTCCGACCTGGAGCGCGCCGGCATCGACGTCCTCGTCGACATCGGACGGATCCACTCCCCGCACCTCGCCGGCCCGATCCTCCAGACCTCGGACATCACCGCCCTGGTGCTGCGCCCGACGATCACCGCGACGCTGACTGCTCGCACCACCATCAAGAACCGCCACCTGGCCGAGGAAGCCGGCCTCTCCTCCCCCGCATTCCACCTGGTCACCATCTCCGCGCCCGACACCTACTCGGCCGGGGAGACGAGCAAGGCGCTTCACCAGCCCGTGCTGGGCTCTCTGCCCTGGGCACCGAAGCACGCGAGCGTCTTCGCCCACGGCAAGCCTCGCCCCCGCGGATTCGACACCAGCAGCTACGCCCGCGCCCTGCGCTCCCTGTCCGGAGCGATCAGCTCCGCCGGGCAGAAGCGCCGCGACGCCATCCAGACCCTGCGAGGAGTGACCCGATGACCCCCCAGCAGCCCCATGACCTCCCCGACTTCGAGAGTCTCGCACTCGTCGATCTCGAGGACAGCCCCCTCAGCGCCGCGCCCCTGGCGCCCCTGGCCCGGCAGGCTCCTCCCGCCCGCGACGCTGCGCCAGCAGCCCCCGCAACCGAACCGGCCCCCTCGTCCGCGCCCTCGACGCGATTCACCGACTGGTCAACCATCACGAAGATCCGTGCCGACGTCGCCAACGCACTGGCGGAGGAGACCATGCCGGGCAGCGACGAGGAGGATCGACGCGCTCGCGCAGCCTCCCTCATCGGTGCCTTCATCGACGACGAGGAGTCCCGCCGCCTCGACTCCGGGCTCGTGCAGTGGACAAATGCAGAGCGGCGCGCCATCACCCAGGCCGTCCTGGAGTCCCTGTTCGGGTTCGGACGCCTCCAGCCCCTCCTGGACGACCCGACCATCGAGAACATCGAGATCTACGGCTACGACGACGTGCTCATCCAGCGCACCGGCAACACCTTCGAGCAGGCAGACCCGATCGCCGAGTCCGACGCAGACCTCCTGTCCATGCTGAGCTTCTACGCCGCCCAGCAGTCCAAGTCGTTCGACCCCGCACACCCGCGGCTGCACATGAGCCTTGGCCCCACCGCTCGCCTCTACGCCGCCGGGTGGGTCGTCGCGAGGCCGATCGCCACGATCCGTATCCACCGCCTCGTCGATGTCACCCTCACCGACCTCGTCGACCTCTCCCTCATGCCCAGCGAGCTCGCCCGGTTCCTCCGCGCCGCCGTCCGCGCGAAGAAGAGCATCATGGTCGCCGGGGCGCAGGGCGCAGGGAAGACCACACTCCTGCGAGGACTGATCAACGAGATCGACGCCTGGGAGAAGCTCGCGATCCTCGAGAGCGTCGCCGAGCTCCACCTCGAGCAGCTCGGCAAGGAGCGTCACCGACGTCTCGTCCCCCTCGAAGCAGTCCCCGGCAGCGGCGAGAAGGACGCGAACGGCCGCCCGATCGGCGAGATCACCATGGACGACTGGGCCCGCGACACGTTCCGCATGAACCTCGACCGGATGATCGTCGGCGAGATCCTGGGGCCCGAGGTGATCGCCATGTTCGAGGCGATGCAGACCGGAGCCGGCAGCCTCTCGACCATCCACGCCAAGAACTCGGCCGCGGTCCCCGAGCGCGTCGTCACCCTCGCGCGGAAGGACGGGCGCGTCACCGAGGACTTCGCGCGCAGGCAGGTCGCGGAGAACATCGACCTGGCCGTCTACGTCGACCTCGTGAAGACCCGGAACCCGTGGACCGGGGAGTCCTCCCTCACCCGCCGCATCACCGACGTCACCAGCTACACCCCCGGAGAGGGAGGTCTCGTTGCCTCCACCCAGCTCTGGGGGCTCCAGGACGGGCAGATCACCCCGAAGATGTCCCCGGAGTGGATGGACGACCTCCGCCCCTACCTCGACGAGGAGGCGGCCTGATCATGATCCCGATCCTCGCCGCACTCCTCACCGTTGTCGCCGGTTCGGCCATCTGGCTGCTGATCGCCGGCCTTCGACCGGTGGCGGCGCCGTCCAGCACCCCGCGGCGCAGCCAGCTGACGCGACCCCAGCGCAAGCAGCTCCATCTGATCGCGATCGGCCTGGTCATCGGGCTCCTGCTGTGGATCCTCACCGGGTACATCGCGGCCGTCATCGCCGCTCCCATCCTCGCGCTCCTCGCGCCGCAGCTCATCCCCCGATCCACCGAGAAGTCCACGATCGCCCGGCTGACCGCGATGGAGGAGTGGACCCGGTCGCTGGTCGGCCTGCTAGGAGCCACCGCCTCCATCGAACAGGCGATCATCGCTTCCCGCAGCTCTGCACCCAAGGCGCTCAAGGAGGAGATCGGGATGCTGGCCGCACGCCTCCAGAGCGGCATCCCCATCGAACAGGCCCTCACCCAGTTCGGAGACGACCTCGACGACACCACCGGTGACCTTCTGACCGGATCCCTGATCCTCGGAACCCGACGCCGCGGCGCCGGTCTCGCTCGCCTCCTGGAGGGCACAGCGGAGACGATCGCCGACGACGTCGCAGCCCGACGCCAGATCGAGGCCGACCGCGCCAAGCCGCGCGCCAACGCCCGATTCATCACCGTCATCGCGGTCGTGGTGATCGCCGTCGAGTTCCTCTTCAACCCGGCCTACGTGGAGCCCTACCGCACCGCCCTCGGTCAGATCATCCTCATCGCCCTGGTCGCGCTCTTCCTCGCCGCGCTGTGGTGGATGAACATCGTCGCTCGTGATCCCAAGGGGCAGCGGCTCCTGCGACCCACCGGAGATGCCTCATGACCCCCCTGGTCCTTCTGCTCGGCGGCGGTATCGGCGCCGGCCTGTACCTCATCATCCGAGCCCTCACCCCGGCACAGCCAGCCCTGCCCGCGGCGATCTCGCGCCTCACCGCCACCACCAGCAGCCAAGCCTCCTCCCTGCCGCCCGCAGACCTCCAGGAGCGCCTGGGCGTGTGGGCTGAGCGGGTCGTCACGCAGCTGCCGATGATCGTCACCCCCGACCGGGACCTCGCGCTCATCGGCTGGTCCACCCGCAAGTTCTACGGACAGAAGACCCTCGCCTCCCTGGTCGGATTCGCGTTCCCTGCCGTGATGTCGCTCGCGGCCTACCTCGCGCAGATCACCCTCCCGATCCCCGTGACGCTCGGCGTCATGCTGATCCTCGCCGTCGTCTTCTTCTTCCTCCCCGACATCGAGGTCCGCCAACGTGCTGCGAGCCAGCGCACCCACTACCGGCGCATCATCGCCGCTTACGTCGACTTCGTCGCCCTCGCTCGGATCTCCGGTGCCGCCGCAACCCAAGCCATGAGCGACGCCGCCCGCGTCGGCGACAACGAACTGTTCGTGCGGATCCAGCAGATGATCGAACGATCCCGCCTGCGTGGGACCTCCGCCTGGAACGACCTTCGCGAGCTCGGCGACGAGATCGGTGTGAAGGAGCTCCACGAGATCGCGGACATCGTCCGCCTGTCCGGAGAGGAGGGAGCCTCCATCTGGGAGAACCTCCGCTCCCACGCCCACTCGATGCGCAACGCACAGCTCCGCACCGAGCAGGGAGCTGCCAACGCGCGCTCCGAGTCGATGACGATCCCTCTGACCGTCCTCGTGTTCGCGTTCGTCGGGCTGCTCCTGGCCCCATCCCTGCTGACCCTGGCCACCTCCTGACCCATGGGTCACCGGGTGACCTGGTGCGGGTGCCTAGCGCAGCGCCCCCTGAGAGAATGTTGAATGGGTCATGTCACAAGGGGGCACCCGCACCACCGATATAGGGGTAACACCACGGTCTCACCGAAAGGACCACCATCATGGACACCTTCCTGAAGCTCATCCTCGAGTCCCTGCTCAGCTTCACCCGCGAGCACATCCAGCGCGCCCGCCAGACCGCTTCGGTCGGCGCCAACACCGTCGAGTACATCCTCATCGTCCTCGGCGGCATCGCGATCGCCGGGCTCGTCATCGCCGGGATCACCGCCTTCGTCAACGGGAAGATCGGCGAGCTGGGCTGACCCAGGAATCATGAAGCGGAACGAGGCAGTGCTGCTCGGCCTCGGCGTGCTGCTGCTCGCCGAGGCCATCATCGGCACCCTGACGATGGGGATCCCCCGGACCCTCTGGCTCCTGGCCGGCACGATCGGCGGACTCAACCTCCTCGCCCTCTGCGCCTTCCTCCTCATCGTCGCAGCAGACGCCCTCCGCGTCCGTACGAGGAGGGCGGCGGCGATGTCCCGCTCAGGTCTCGAACGCGGCCAGGCCAGCGAGGCCGTCCTCATCGTCCCCCTGATTCTGGGGGTGATCTTCGTGATCATCCAGGTCGGCATCTGGGCTCACGCCCGCAACGTCGCGGTGTTCTCCGCGCGTGAGGGGGCGACCGCGGCCGCCGCCTACCAGTCCGGCCAGTCCCCGGAAGCAGCCACCCAGGCAGCGCTGGCAGGCAACTCCGACGGCGTCCTGCGGTCCTACTCCGTGACGTCCACGCGCACCGACGACTCGATCACCGTCACCGTCCGTGGGCAGTCCCTCTCGCTGATCCCGATGGTGCAGCTGCCGGCCATCGAGCAGAGCGTGACCGTCCCCGTCGAGACCTACGTTCCCTGAGGGGTTCCCAACCAGCCCGATACGAACTACACTGTCAACAGTTTCGCTTTTGGAGGTGAGGACAGATGACACGCAAGGATCTCGAGCGCGGCGCCTCGAGCGTGGAGGCCGCGATCCTCGCCCCCACCCTGATCCTGCTGCTCGCCCTCGTCGCCGCCGTCGGCAGCGTCGCCCTCGGCGAGCAGAGCGTCACCACCGCCGCACACTCCGCCTCCCGCGCCGCCTCGCTTGCCACCAGCCAGGACGACGCAGCCGCGCGCGTCAGCAGCGCGTTCACCGCCGAGCTGTCCCAGCAGGGAAAGAAGTGCACGGACCTGTCCGTCGACGTCGACGCCGGCGCGTTCACCACCTCCCCCGGCGAGGTGGCCGTCGTCCACGCGACCATCACCTGCACCGTCCCCTACGCACAGCTGATGCCCATCCCGGGCCTGCCCGGCACCAAGACGATCACGGTGAACACCACCAGCCCCCTGGACACCTACCGGGAGCGCTCATGAACACCCTCCGCAGCCGCCTCGAGCGCGGCGAGGTCTCCGAGCTGGTCGCCGTCGTATTCGTGGCCATCGTCCTGGTCATCGGCCTCGTCGTCGACGGTGGCGCCAAGATGACCGCCGCCAGCGAGGCCTCCTCCATCGCGCAGCAAGCCGCTCGCGTCGGCGGACAGCCCCTGGACTCGCTGCCCGCCGACGGCGGGACCGCTCACCTCGACGCCGGCAGCGCCGCGGCCGCCGCACAGTCCTACCTCGACCAGGCCGGCGTCGACGGATCCGTGCGCATCATCAACGACTCGACCATCGAGGTCACCGTCACCAGAACCGAAGGCACCACGTTCCTCGGCCTCATCGGCATCAACACGGTCTCGGCTACGCGCACCGCTCGCGTCGATCTCATCCACGGACAAGCAGAGGTGATCCCATGATCAAGCCGCTCAAGGCCCTCGGAGCGCTCCTCGCCCTGGTCGCCCTGCTCGCCGGGATCCCCGCCGGGCTCCTCGTCTTCTACGGCAACCCGATCCCGACCGCGCTGCCGACCGGCAGCGACATCGCGACGCTGCTCACCAGCCGCGACACCCTCGGGGCGCTGCTGTTCGTCCTCGTGTGGATCGGGTGGATCGCCTGGGGGACCTTCGCCCTGTCCGTGGTCATCGAGCTCGTCGCCCGTGCCCGCCACATCCAGGCCCCGCAGATCCGCGGCCTCGGCGCCCAGCAGGGCGCAGCAGCCCTGCTGATCGCCGCGATCGCCGGGGGCGTCGGCGCCCCCGCCGCGATGGCCGCACCCGCACCGGCCGAGCACGCCCCCGCCGTGCAGACGGAGATCCTCACCATGCCCACCGAGACCCCCGCGACCGAGGACCACGCCGCACCGGAGGCCACGGACAAGGACGCAGCCAGCGGGGACCTCGTCGTCACCGTGCAGCCCGGGGACTCCGCCTGGGGCCTGGCCGAGAAGCATCTCGGCGACGGCCTCCAGTACAAGAAGATCATCACCGCGAACGACGGGCGGGTGCAGTCCGACGGATCCACGATCCACATCGGCAACGACCTCTGGCTCGAAGAGGGGTGGGAGCTGGTGATCCCCGGTGCCGGCACCAGCGAGACCGCGCCCGCAGCGCAGCAGGAGCAGACCATCACCGTGCGCGAGGGCGACACGCTCTCCTCGATCGCTCGCGAGCACCTCGGGGACCCGGAGCGCTGGCCCGAGATCGCCGACGCCTCCGCCGGCATCACCCAGCCGGGCGGCTACACCCTCCAGGACCCCGACCAGATCGACATCGGCTGGACCCTGATCATCCCGGCCACCACCGCCCAGGAAGCCGCTGCGGGCCCGCAGGAGGCCGAGGAGGACCCGACCGAGCCCGTGGACACCTCGGCGCTCGACGAGGCCGTCACCGCCGCCACAGACGCTGCTGAGGGCGCATCCGCCGCCGCGGAAGCGAACACCAGCACCGAACAGGCCGAGAAGACGGGCGCCGCCGAGGAGGCGCCCGTCGAGGGTGCGCCGGCGGCACAGGCCGAAGCGCCCGCCCCCGACGCGGCACCGTCCGCCGAGACGGAGGACACGATCACGGTTCCGTGGACCGGGGTCGGATCGATCCTCGCAGCGAGCATCCTCAGCGCCGTCCTCGCCCGTCGGCTCTACACGCAGCGCAAGCGTCGGGCGGACCAGAAGATCCCCGCGGCCGCGACCGTGGATCTCGACCAGGTCCGCCTGACCCGGATCGAGGATCCCACCGCCCTGGGGTTCGTCGACCGCGCCCTGCGCACCCTCTCCGCGCTCCAGCTGCGCGACGGCCAGACCCTTCCCGACGTGCGCCTGGCGCGGCTGACCGACAGCCATCTCGAGATCTACGCCGCGGCCGGCCACGCCCTGCCCGCCCCGTTCGAGGCGACCGAGGATCCCGCCACGTGGCTGCTGCCCCGCACCGCCCCCCTGGCCGACGACGAGACGATCGGCGACATCGTCGCCCCCTACCCGGCTCTCGTGACCATCGGCACCGATCACGAGGGCCACCAGATCCTCGTCGACCTGGAGCACCTGGCCGCTCTCGGCATTCACGCCAGCGCCCGCACGTCCATGCCCGTCATGCGAGCTCTCACCGTCTCCCTGGCGACCTCCCAGTGGGCCGACGACCTCTCGATCACCACCGTCGGCGTCTGCCCCGAGCTCGAGGATGCCCTCGGCTCCGGTCGCATCACCTACCGCGACACCGTCACCGACCTCCTGGACACCCTCGAGGCGAAGCTCGCCCACGACCAGGCGACCCTGGCCGAGCTCGGCCACGACTCCGCGCAGCACGCGCGCCAAGCCCAGGACGCCACCGACCTGTGGGCACCCGAGATCATCATCATCGGCACCGACCTCTCCCTCACCGAGAAGGGCCGCCTCCAGCGGATCGTGGACGCGCAGCCCCAGATCGCCGTCGCCGTGATCTCCAGCGACCAGCACACCGACCTCTCCGAGTGGCGGATGCACATCGAGTCCCTCGAGGCCGCGCGCCTGGAGCCCCTCGGCCTCGAGCTCACCCCGCAGCACCTCACCGACGACGACTACGAACGTGTGCTGCGAGCCCTGAACACCGCCAGCAGCGTCGAGCCCATCACCCCGGTGGACCAGGCGACCGACGACCTCGCCGAGCCCGCGCCCACGGACGCTCAGGAGCCGCAGCTGCGCGCCGTCCCCTCCGTCCGCCCCGCCGCTTCGATCCTCACCGCCGAGCAGCGCACCGCGGAGCCCGTCCTCCCCACCGACCACCCCTACGTCCGAGTGCTCGGCCCCGTCGAGGTACTCGGTGCCACCGGCCCCCTCGAGGAGAAGCGCCTCGCCCAGCTGACGGAGGCCACCGCCTACATCCACCTCAACCCCGGCCGCTCCTCCCACGACTTCATCACCGACCTCTGGCCCACCAGGCGCCCCGCCGACAGCGCCCGCCACCAGCTGATCTCACGGCTGCGCAAGTGGCTCGGCACCACCCCCGAGGGAGACCCGTACATCCCCCGCGCCGCCGGCGACGCAGGAGGCTACGTCCTCGAGCACATCACCTCCGACTGGGCCACCGTCGAGACGATCGCAGCGGACCCGACCGGCACGAGCACCGAGGACCTCGCGGAGGCACTCAAGCTCGTCCGCGGCTGCCCCTTCGAGGCAAGCGGCCGCCGCTACCGCTGGACCATCACCCTCCAGTACACGATGCTCAACGCCGTCCTGGACATCGCCCACGAGCTCGCCCGACGCGCCCTCGACGCCGGCGACACGGACACGGCCCTCTGGGCAACCCAGCAGGGCCTCCTCGTCGAGTCCCTCCACGAGCAGCTCTGGCGCGATCGTCTCCAGGCCGCCTCCCACGACCCCGACCTCCACCAGAAGATCACCCACGAGCTCGAGGCCGCGATCGCCGCCCTCGACGACGACTACGACCTCCTCCCCCAGACCGAGGCGCTCATGTACTCCCCGACCACCCACCGCATCGCGATCTGAGGCAGCCATGACCACCACCCACCATCCCCGACCCCGAGGAGACCGCCCGATGATCCGACAGCGAGCACTCAGCGCGATCGCACTGGCCGCCCTCCTCGCCACTCCCCTGGCCGCCTGCACCAGCAACACCGGCGAGGAGGACCCCACCACCACGACCACCAGCCAAGAGGCCCCGCCCACCGCAGACCCCGCCGACGCCACACCCCAGGAACGCGTCGAGGCCTACCTCGATGCCGCCGACGAGGCAGCTGCCGAAGGCTGGAAGGACACTTCCTACAACGACGAGTACCTCGTCCCGGAACTCGCTGAGAAGTCCAAGGCGGAAGACGAGGAGAACGCAGGCACCGGCGCGATCATCACAGGAGAGCGGGAGCTCTCCGACTGGACCGTCATCGATGAGACCGAGACGACCGCAACGGTTGAGTTCTGCGAGGACGGCTCGAACATGAAGGCCACCAAGGATGGGGAGCCTTACGAAATCAACAACGCGCTCGGGGAGTACGTCGGGCAATACAAGGTCACTCGCGAATCAGGGGATGAGCCGTGGATGATCGAGCAGATCGGGTACTACGAGGAGGGAACGACATGCGCCGATCACTTCGCCGGCTGACAGTCGGCACAGCAGCCGCCACAGCTCTCATGCTCGCCACGGCGCCCGCGTGGGCCGACGGCGGCGTCGACTTCAAAGGTGGCGGCTCCGGGGGGGACGTCGTAGTGACCGCGGAGGACTCCGGCAGTGGGGGCGGCAAGTCCTCCGGAGGTGGCGGTGGGAAGTCCTCCGGGGGCGGGAGCTCCTCGAGCAGCGGGAAGTCGTCGGGCAGCGGGGGCGGTGGGAAGTCCTCCGGGGGCGGTGGAGGAGCCGGGGCCACGTCCGTCAGCAACAGCGGACGGACCAGTGTCGGGAACTACTCGAGCGGGTCACCCTCATCGGTGGCCTCGAACCGACCGGACAACGTCGAGATCCTCGACGACGGCTCACGAGCGACGTACTACCCCGAGGGTGCGTACGTGCAGGGACAGAACGGCGGGGCCACCGCCTTCGTCGACGGGATGACTCAGGGCCAGCCGGATCCTGCGGATCCGGCGCCGGCGGCTGCTGCTCCGGATCCGGCTCCCCAGGGAGGCGGTGAGCCGGCAGCACCTCAGGTGGACCCCGCCGAGCTCGCGCAGACCGCGGTCTCCCAGATGGGCCTAGAGGCGCCGGAGATCTCCTCGACGCCCAACAACCCCGACACGCTCGGCGCCGTCGGGCTGCCTGTCTGGTTCTGGGTGGCCAACCCCGGGGCAACGACTACCGGCCCCAACAGCACCAGCGCGACCGCGGGGGCCGTCACCGTGAACGCGACCGCAACGTTCGAGGGGATGACGATCACCACCGGCGATGGCTCCACCATCGAGTGCGCCGGCCCCGGCACCGAGTACCCGGGCAAGGGCATCTACGAGTCGCCCGACTGCGGCCACGTCTACGAGCAGATGAGCGATGACCAGCCCGACGGCCTCTACACGGCGGAGATCACCGCCCACTGGACCGTCACCTGGGACAGCAACGTCGGCGCCGCGGGTGAGATCCCCGTGGACCTCACCACCAGCAAGCAGCTGCGCATCGGCTCCTACCAGACCGTCGTCACCGGCGTCTCCTGATCGTCCTGGCCCCGCGCGCTTCCCCCTCCCCCTGGCAGCGCGGGGTCAGGACTCGCTGTGTTTCCGCGCCGCGCGAGCAGGGGGCACCTCGCGGTCTACAGGTGCACGGGCCAGCCGAATCGGCGGCCCGCGCGGCGGGCGAGGGTCGCGACGTCGGGGTGATCCAGGCCCCGGGTGAACGCCGGAGCTGCCGGGAAGTGGCGCGCGGCTGCGGGGAACAGGACGATGACAGGGTCTCCGGTCCAGGTGGAACGGGTGAGCAGGCCGCTGATCGATCCGCCGAGCTGCTCCCAGATCGCCCGAGCCCAAGCCCGGCACGTCGAATGCGGTGCCGACAGCAACGCGTCGGTCGCGCCGTTGCGCATCAGGAAGTCGCTGCCCGCGAGATCCAGGAGCTCCAGGGGCCTGCTGGGTTCCCAGGCGGTCAGGGCCCGGTCCGGGGACAGGGTGATGATGCCGTTCTGGGACACCTCGACGAACGCGGTGTCGGGATCCGCCGCCGTGTAGGCGACCGCCGGCGCGAGCCCCCGGAACGGGGACCCGGCCGCGGTGTGTAGCTGGCGCGGCTCCGGGTGGGGATCCCAGCGGCACGTCGAGACCGGTCCGAAAGCACGCAGCTCGTTCCAGGCGGCAGGGTGCGCTCCAGCGACCGCGTGGATCCTCCACAGCGGCGCCGACCAGGTGACGACGTCATGCGGACCGAGCCGCAGCGGGGCCTTCGGGGCACGGGGAGCCTTCGGGAGCGATCGGCTCACACGTACCCCAGATCCTCGACCAGGGTCACGACCGGGTCCACCGGGCCGTCACCAGCCAGCCACTCGACCGGGCTCATGCCATCCAGGTCCTCGTGGGGCCGCGTCATGAACCGGGCGACCGCCAGCGGGTGCGCGTCCCGCGGGAACGCGGGGATGATCCGGCGCAGGCCCGGCACCACACCCCCGGCAGAGGTGAACTGCCAGCGCGGGAACCGCAGCCCGGCCGGATCACCAGGGTTCGGTGCGTAGAGATCGCCGGAGAGGCGGGACCGGCGCACGTTGGCCTCGGCGCGGCCGAGGAGAGCAGCGACCTCGCTCGTCGACAGCGCGCCCTCCAGTGCCGCAGCATCGAGCGCGAACCGGTCGCGGGCGAGCTCCAGACGGGTCGCCGCACGACCCTGCTCGCTGAGATCCTCCTCGCTCATCCCCGCGTGGCTGAGCAGGAACTCCCGCTCCCCCGCCGTGAGGGGCGCCGAGGACCCTCCCGCAGCCTCCTGGAGCACCTCGAGGAACGCGCGGGCGCTCATCGGGTCCCCGCGGCGATGCAGTGCTCGCGAGAGTTCCCCGGCTGGATCCATGATCGCGCTACTCATACACGCAATGATACGCCCTACATGGCTGTATCGCCTAGGGGTGGATGTGCTCCCGCGTACCAATCACACGTCGCCGCTCACCGAGGTCCGGCGCACTGACGGATAGCTGAGCTCGCCCTCGGCGGATCGGTACGCGAGCGGTTCCGCCGCAGCTGGCTCTGCCTCGTCGAGAAGCTCGCGGATCGTCGCCGCGAGGCGCTGTGCTCGGGATGCATCGGCGCCGTACTCCTCTCGGGCGATCTCGAGCTCTCGGGCCAGATGAGCAATCACTTGGCCCTCTGTCGGGTGCTCGTCGTAGTGGCGCTCGATCAGGCGCGCCAGTCGGCGCAGCTCTCCAGCCTTGTCGAGCCGACGCTCATCTCCCTCTGCTTCCCACGACCATGCCTGCTCGGAGTGAGCAGCCTGGAGGATGACGCGACAGACGACGCCCGCATCGGGATAGTCGACGAGGTCATAGATCGCGGCGCCCTCACGGGCCTTCTCCCGGGCGGTCCGGATCGCTCGCGTCGCGCGGTCGCGGTGGAGCGCCGAGGGCTGCCAACGGGGGTCGAACTTGCGGAGGTCCGGGGCGATCAGCTGTGCAGCGCGCAGATCATCATCTGACGGGATTCCTGTGCTGAGCGCCTCGTCCAGCAGGTCGGCGTCTGCCCTGGTGAGTCGGTACGTCATAGCTCCTCCAAGCGGTCGTTGCTCTCGACGCTATCGGGCGGACCGCTGAATCTCCAGCAATCTGTGGATCGACTTTCCGGGGAATGACCAGGGGAAACGTGCTTCGTTCTGTACGCTGAACGCACGATCGCCCCTCAGGAGGAGCACATGGCACGGAGGACCCAGGTCACGCTGATCGACGACGTCGACGGAACGGAAGCCACGACCACGCTCGGCTTCGGTCTCGACGGCGTCACCTACGAGATCGACCTGAACGAGGAGAACGCCACGAAGCTGCGCGAGGACTTCGCGCAGTGGACCGAGCACGGCCGCCGTACCAGTGGTCGCGCTCGTCGGGGCACCGGCGCCGTGCGCAGCTCGGAGACGAAGCGGATCCGGCAGTGGGCACACGAGAACGGTCTCGAGGTCTCCGACCGCGGCCGCATCTCCTCCGAGGTCCGGCAGGCCTACGCCGCCGCGACCGCGAAGAACTGAGGGGGCTCAGTCCGGCTCGGCCGAGCTGTCACCCGGGGCTGCGCGCCAGTGCCCAGGCACCTGGTGACCGCCGCGAGTGTGCGGACGCACGTACACGGCTCCGGGCGCGCCCTCGACGGCGTCCCCCTCACCTGGTCCGGTGGCGGCCTCGCGCGCCGGCTCGGTGGGCTGGTCTGCGCCAGATGAGCTGCGAGGCCCCAGGCCCGCATGACCTTGGAGTGCTGGATCCGTGACCGCGGCGATCTCCTGCATCGACGTCTCCCACGACAGGCCGTGGGCATCGCGCTCGAAGGCTGGCCGGAACCGGTCCGGGACGACGAACCGCGGCGGGAGCTCGACGGTGACCGAGGGCACCGTCGGCCGGGACAGCGCCCGGTCAAGCGCCGGTTCAAGAGCACCGGGCGCGGGCGGCGCGTAGCGGGCCAGGAGCGCGAGGTCGACGACGTCGCGCTCCCGGCTCGAGGGACGCCCGTTGTGGACGCTGTAGAGGGCGACGAGCTTCTCCGCCATGTGATCGGCCACCGGGATCACACGGACCCGCTCCGGCCACCCTCCCTGTTTCGGGGGGTCCACTCGGCGGCCCAGCGGCACCAGCTCTCCGAGCTCCTGGCGGTCGCGGACGACCTGCACGTCCAGCTTCACGTTCCCATGCACTTTGCCGCCGAACCGAGCCTGGAAGGAGAGGGAGGCGAGGTCCTCGACGTGGCCCGGTCTGGACTTCACCAGCTCGAACTCGAGGAAGTCCGGATCCTCCGGTGCGGTCTTCGCCGCCTGCTCGAGCTCCGCGATCGCGGTGTCCCGCGAGGTGGCGGCGAGGGCCCCGTCGATGTCCCGGGTCGTGCGTGCGACGTCCGGGAGGCGGGCGAGCATCGCGTGGCCGCCCTTGAGGACCCACTGGTCGGGGAAGGCGGTCGCGAGCCGGGCGATGAGGCGCTGGGCGAAGAACTCGGTCATCGCGCTCTGCCCGCCGCCTCCCCGGGCACTCTCCTGGATGGCGCTGGCCAGGCCACGCGAGGTCGAGTAGGCCACCTCAGGCTGCCCCGGGAAGGTACATCAGGGTGTCCTCGGCCGAGGGTCCCAGCAGCTCGCGCGCTGTGCTGGGCGTCAGCAGCCCCTCGTCGAGGGCGTACTCGACCCACCGCGATCGATGCTCACCGTCCATCGGCCAGCGCCCCAGGTCGTAGGTGGTGCGCTCCACCGACGTCACGGGCATGCCCTCGATGATGACGACGTCCTCGGGGGCGAGCTGCGCCGTGTGGGCGATGAGCCGCGAGAGGCGCCGGCGGCGCGGGACCGTCACGTGGATCTCCTCGGGGAGATCCGGAGCACCGTGCAGCTCGGCAGCGGCGTGATGGCTCAGCACCCCCGAGTCCGCGCCGAGAGGATCGGCCACGATCTGCTCGAGCCACCGCTCCGGATCTGTGCGTTGCAGCGCCGCCCGCATGTGGCCGAACCGCAGATCCTCCAGGGCGGGGATGACGTACAGCCCGCCCCCGAGCGGAACAAGAGCACGCCGCGTGTCGGCCAGGCGTGCGATCGAGTTCGACGAGAGCCCCTCGGCCACGAGCTGTGGGCGCGTCACCAGCCCATGGTTGCCTGCGGCGAGGTCGAGGGCCGCGACGAAGTCATCCAGGAGTGCCATCCCTCCATGGTGCCCCTGTGTTCGCACATGTGCAATAGATGCGCCAGCTAGCCGGTGCGGGTTTCGTTGGCGCTGCCATCGTGTCCGCCACGCCCGGGGCGCGCGCGGTGACCCGGGATTCTGGTGGGTCGTCGGTGCCGCTTCGTAGGCTGGTCCGCCCTACGGGAGGAGGTGAGTGGTCAGATCGGAGAGGTCCTGGTCCTGGTGGTGGCACTGGTGACGGCGCTGCTGAACCTGGCGGCAGGGGTGCTGCGGGTGCGGGAGACGCTGGGTGCGCGTGATCGTCGGGTCGTCGGCGGGCGGCACCGACGTTGAGCCGGCGGGAGGGGTCGATCGTGAAGATCGACCCCTCCGTGTGCGAGAGCGACCAGGATCAGGCGGGTTCGGTGAGTTCCGGTCCGTCACCGCGCAGCGGTCGCACGGGGTGGAAGGCGAGCTGCTCGGTGAGCGAGGTCGAAGCGGCGACCATTGCGTCGACGAGGGTCTGGGTGCCCTCGACACCCGGGTCGATCCAGTCGGCTTGCGCCTGGTCGGGAAGGATCAGCGGAGCTCGATCATGGAGCTCGGCGACGGGCCCGGTGGAGGGCCGCGTGAGGATGGTCGCGGTGAGGAGCCAGTCGGCGGTCTCGTCCCCCTTGGGCTTCCACCAGGAGTACAGGCCGGCGAAGTTGAGCGGCTGGTCGAGGTGGATCCAGTGCGGGGTCTTCGTGCCGTCCTCGGCGGTGTGCCACTCGTAGTAGCCGGCGGCCGGGATCAACGCCCGCGAGCTCTTGAGGGGCGCGCGCCAGGTGCGCTTCTCGGCGAGGCCCTCGGAGCGGGCGTTGAAGGTGGGGAAGCGCTGCTTGACGTCGGGTGCCCAGGGCGGGACGAGGGACCATCGGGCTGCCGCGGAGCGGCGCTGCACCTCTCCGTCCTCGGAGAGCGTCTCGAGCAAGACCGGGATCTGCTGGGTGGGCTTCACGTTCCAGCTGGTGAAGGGGTCCCACTCACGGAAGTCGCGGCCGGTGTCCCGGACGAACTCGCTGATGCGGTCGTTGACCCGGTCGTCGATCGCGAAGCGTCCGCACATGTGTTCCTCCTCGAGAGGTGCTGCCGCGATCGTACTCGTCGGCCCCTTCCTGCACCCCGGGCGCCCGGGCGCTTGTCCGGCCCGGAGCGCACACTGAGGCGATGAGCGCGCATCACACGCCCTACCCCGCTACGACCGCTGGGCAGTCGAGAGCAGAGCTGCGCCCAAAGCACCCCCGGTACTTCGCACACGAGGATCTGCTCGCCGCAGCCGAGTCCGTCGTTGCCGGCTACAACCGCTCCGTCACCGGCGGGACCCCGGTGTCCCTGACCCACAGCTGGCGTGACCCCGACCTCCCCGACGAGTCCGTCCAGATCACCGTCGGCGATGAACATCTGCTCCTCACCGTCGACGAGTGGCTGAACCGCACCGAGCTCGCCGAGCCCTACGTGATGGCCTGGGTCTCTTCCCGGGTCCGCCTCGAGGGCGCCCAGGCCGTCAGAGGTCGCGGCCGCGCAGAGCCAACCTGGCACGACGCGATCCGTCGCGCGAACCCGGGCCGTCGCTGAGCGCAGTGGCGCGCCGCGCTGCTTGCTCATGACCAGCGAAACTATAGCTAGCTCAAATCATTAGTGCTAGGGTCCTCGTATCGTCAGCATCGAGTGTGAGGACACCCCATGAGTAACCCGTTCGACCCGTTCGTCGACGCGATCCGCCGCGTCTTCCCAGAACCCCCGCTGACCTCAGCTGCTGCCGCCCATGAGCTCGGTGTGAAGCCCGCACGGGTGCACCAGCTCGTCGAGTCGGGCGAGCTCCAGCGCGCCAACGTCGGCGGCCGCGACCTCTTCGTGACTGCGGCCAGCGTCCGGCGCCGGAAGAAGCGCTCCGCGCAGCGCGGCGGCGAGGGCATCACCACGCTGCCGCTCAAGGAGATCCCCGTGGTCGACGAGCCTCGCCCGCTGATCTACGACCGCCTCGCCGAAGGGTTCAGGTATCCCTCCGGCACGCCCCGGAGGCACCGCGTGCACCTGCGAGCATGGGGCGGGGACGACGGATACGCCGTCGTCCTGGTTGCCGGGACCTCAGACCATGACATCGCCCTGCTGAACGGGCCGGCGGAGGAGACCGCCGGCGGTGCCAGCGCCCTGCTCCCCCAGCTGGATCTGTCCAAGACCGCCTTCGTCGCACTCGACCGGAACGTGTTCCGCGGCGATGACGCCTACGCGCTCATGGACGCGACCTTCACCGTGCGCGAGGTCGTCGATCGCTACGACCGGGTCTTCGCAGGTCGCGTCTTCACAGAGCCCGTGTGGTCGCACTACGACGACGTCGCCGAGATCGTCCCTCACCTCGGGCAGCGGCCCGTGATCTTCCACCGGTCCGCCTACACCGAGGCGACGGTCGAGCAGTACCAGCGCACCGGACGCCCGGTCACCGTGCCGTGGGATCCGGATGGGTACCTGCGACGCGAGAAGCAGCTGCGCCTGATCGAGGGCCGCGAGGGGCCGGTGTTCGATCTTCTGCGCGACCTCCTGCTCGATGAGAGCCGCCTCTTCATGAACCACCCGATCAGCTCGAGCTACCCCGCATCGGAGCAGCGGGAGATCGACGACCTCACGTACCCGTGGACGCCGCAGGGCAGCATCCTGCGTCGCACCCACGCGTCCCCGGCCCTCGCAGAGGCCGTGGACAAGCGGTTCGCCGACTCCCCAGAGGGACTGCGATTCACCCCCCAGGAGACCGAGGACGCCTGGGCGCTGCTCACGGACCTCGCTGTGGAGAGCAGCGAGCATCGAAGCGCGCCCGATCCCGACCTCGAGGCCCTCGCCTCCGGGAGCCGGCAAGGACTCCTCCCTCGCACCGACTTCGAGACCGACTCCGTCCAGGAGTGGAGCCGACTCTCCGACCACCTGGAGGAGAAGTACCCGCTGCACCCCTTCGCGGAGCGCTACTTCCATATCAACCCGCGGGACGAGGTCATGACCACCTACCTCGAAGGATTCACCCGCCACGACCAGACCACCGACCTGGCACCCCACGAGCGCACGCGCCTCGAGCACCTGGGCCGCCATTCGGTCATCGAGGCCATCGGCCGAGACATGTTCGGGCGCCCCGCCCTCCTGAGCAGGCCTCGCGACCTCCCGGAGCTGACGGTCATCGAGGACCTCCGGGAGATCCCGCAGCTGCGCGAGGACGACGAGATCATCGGCGGCATCGACAACGAAGGCACCACCGCTCTGCTCGTCCGCCGTGACGGGCAGCTGATCGGCATGATCCCGCTGCACAGCCACCTCTCGGGCGGCCACACCTTCGGGTACGGGGGCACCGGGCCTGGAGATGCGGCGACATCCATCGCGCGGGCCCTGCGCGCCTCGGGCTTCGAGGAGTCGCGATTCCACCAGACCATGATCAACCGCCGCACCTCCGATGAGTCCCTGCGCAAGGGCGCCCGGTTCCACGTCGTCGTCCGCGACCTCCTCGACAGGGCGTGAGGGTGCCATGTACACGATCACGCCGGCGCTCTGGCCGGCGCTCGTCGCGTTCCTCGCTCTCGCGGGACCGATGCTCGTCACCGATGCGCGCAGCTTCCGGCTGCCGCTCCCCCTGAACCTGGGGCTGCTCGCCTCCGCGGTCGTGCTCCTGCCCATCGCCTCGATCTGGCTCGGCGTGAGCCACCTCGTGACCGCGGCGATCACCGCCGCGGTCCTCACGCTGCTGCTGCTCGTGGTGTTCGCGATCGCGAAGGGCGGGCTCGGCTTCGGTGACGTCATCCTCATCGCCGGGCTCGGACTGTACGGGGGGTACGTCTCCCCCGCCCTGCTGCTGGTCGGCCTGTGGCTCGGGACGCTCGGCACGCTCATCTGGGCCGTGGCCCGGCGCCGGCGTGGGATCCCGGGCCAGACACCCTTCGGGCCCGGGCTGATCCTCGGGACCGCAGCCGTCATGCTCATCCCGATCCCGATGTCGGCGTGAGGTGCGAGGATCCGACCACCGCTGGCAACGGCGCGTCAGTCGTCCTCTCGGGTTTTCGGTTCTCCGTGTTCTCGTGTTCTCGTGTTTTCGTATTTTCGGTGTTTCGGGATCTGCGAATCCTTCCGTTTCTAGCTTCTGACCAGGAGAGACGCCCATGTCGATGAGCCACACGCAGTACGCCCGGTCCTTGGGGATCGCCCCCTCGGTGATCGTCGAGCTCATCGAGGACGACTCCCTGGACCTGTTCACGGTCGAGCGCAAGCACGCCGCGACCTACCACCTCGAGCACCCCCTCCCCGCAGAGACCGAGGTGATCGCTGCCGCCCGGGCGCTCTACGAGCGACGCCTCCGTTCGGCACTTGCCGCGACGAAACGCCTCGAGACCGAGGTCGAGGCCGTCCGCAACGATCTGCTCGAAGCGCTCGAGCATGGACTCGACCCCGTGCTCCCCCTCGGGAACGACGCCCTGTCCACGGGCGGACCGGCCAACCCCCGCTCGCCGATCGACTCCGCGCGCTCGGATCTCTCCTACGCGCTGATGCTCGTCGCCGTCGCGCACGACGGGCTGCACGACTACGACCGCTCGAAGCGGCTCGCCGTCGACGACGCCTAGGCCCGCCCCGTCCGAGTAGCGCGGTGCGCTTCGAGGCCGATCACCCCTGGGATCTCTCCGACCGCAGCGCGACGGTTCAGCTCCGCTCGATCGTCCTCGAGGCGAGCCAGGTGGCGGCGGAACCTCTCATAGGACCAACCCAGCGCCCTGGCCACGTGCGTGCGCGCCCTGCCGGCGTCCACGAGCTCGAGAATCAGCTCGTCACGTACGCGGTTGCAGATCTGTCGAGCTCCCACGACCGAGAGCCACAGGCCCCAGATCTCCTCGGCGCGGATCAGAGGGTTCGGAGGACAGGTCCCGAGCACGCCGCTCACCCAGCGAGCTGCATCGCTGCTGACATCGACAGGCTGCCCCTCTCGGTGCAGCCGACGGATCCAGTGCTCATCCTCCCGCAGCGCCTCTGCCGTCGCCTCCAGGCCCCCTTCGGACGCAGCGGCCATGACCTCAGCCGCGTGCGCGTCCCACACGACACGCTGTGATCTCGCGATGCGCTCCTCCACCTCGGCGAGGTACCCCAGGTCATCGAGCGTCGTCACCTCCGACGTGCCCCCATGGGTGCCGTAGAGCTGGAAGGAGTAGTCGCTGGTCACACGGAAGTGACGCCCCGTCGGCGCGTGGTGCTCGCGGTGCAGCACGAACTCTTCACGCCAGCGCTCGAAGCGCGGGGTCGGTGTCCGGGGCCAGGGCCTAGCCATCCCTCCATGATCGCGGACCACACCTGAGGGCCGAGCACCGAAACACCGAGAGCCCGGAACTACGAAGAACCGGGAGTACGAGAACACGGGATCCCGAGAGAACGGTTCTACGAAAGCACGAGAGTACGAAAATACGAAAACACGAGCATCAGGGTCTCGGCAAGACCGGCGCTCGTAGATTCGTACTTTCGTGTTCCCGCACTCCCGACCATCCAGGCCCAAACTCCTGTGCCACCTCGACGGCCTCCTGCACAGCCCGCCGGAGGAGCAGGCCTTGGGCGCCGGGGCGCGACACGCCGACGGAGAGACTTCCGGACGAAATCTTCGAACCGCTCCGACGCCCGGCTCACAGATCCCACCGTCGCCGCGGGCCCCCGGAGAGTCCGGGCCCTGACCTCTCGCGAGCCCGCCATCAACCCCTCGGATCGTCGATGCGACTCCTCCGATCACCCTCGAAGAAGTCGGGGGAGAGGCGTGTCTTTTGCGGTGCTCGCACCCCGCTCGCACCCCCGCTCGCACCCCGCTCGCACCACCAAGTGCGAGCACATTTCGGGCCGTGACCTGCGGGTCCCGGTCTGCTCGCACCGCTCGCACCATTTCGGCCGGGATAGGGGTCGGGTGTGTGTGCGTACGCGCGGGCGCGCGCGAGCAGAGGAAGAAACCGAAAATACGAATACCTGCGTCGATGTCACAACAGGGGGGTCCGCGCACCGATAGAGGGACATGAAGGATCTCCGCGCCTCCCAGCCATGGACCGACACGCCGCAGCAGCATCTGTGCCAGAATCCGAATCACATCCGTGTAGTTTTGGCACAGATCGCCCTGGAGGAGGAGTCATGGCCCATCCCGCTGTCGAGCGCGAGCGCCTCGTCACACGGCCCCCACGCGCCCTCGCCCGCATCGTCGCAGAGCGAGCCGCCGATGAGGGCGTCTCTGTCTCGACCTACCTCACGGAGCAGCTGGCCCGCCTCCACGACTTCGAGCTCCCCGAGTACCGCACGCACCGTCCCTCCCGGCGCGACGAGGGGGAACGAATGTCTGCCTGACATGCAGGAAGCCCCTCACCTGGCAGTGAGGGGCTTCCGGAGCCTGAGTCCTCCGACGCTTGCCGGCTGCAAGAGGACCGTTGACCTACAAGATCAAGCCGAATCTGATTCCGCTTGAGGATCACTCTGAGGATACTCCATGACCCTCTCCCTGCAAGGACCCACGGGCGGTGACACGCCGCAGCCGCAGGCGTCACTGCACCGTGTGCGCGATGCTCTCGCGCAGCGTGGCGACCCGATGAAGGGTTCCCACGCGGACTTCAAGGCGCTGTGCCCGATCCACGACGACAACGAGGCATCGCTGCACGTCAGCTACACCCCGGGCGATGACGGCCGGGTCCTGCTGACCTGCTTCGGATGCCACGGGGACGTCCGGGACATCGCCGCGGCTCTCGGCCTGTCGATGGCTGACCTCTTCGACCGCCCCCTGCCCCCTCGGGAGCAGCGTGTCGGGCGCTCCGTGAGCCGTCGCACCACCGGCCGCCGGTGGGGTCGGATCGGGCCGCTGCCCACGCCGATCGCGGCCCCGGAGCGCGAGCCCGAGGAGGAGCTCGACTGGAAGACCGTCGTCACCTACGACTACGCCAAGCCCGACGGGGAGATCGTCCAGCAGGTCATCCGCAAAGAGGCCACCACCAGCGCCGGGAAGCGCAAGAAGACGTTCACCCAGGCCTACTTCGGACCCGAGGGGAAGGTCTCCAAGAAGCCCGCCGGGTTCGAACCGACGTGGTACCGGGCGCCGGAGCTCGTCGACGCGCTGGCCGATGACGAGCCGGTGTGGATCGTCGAGGGGGAGAAGGACGTCCACACTGCCGAGTCGCTCGACGCCGTCGCCGCGACCAACGCCGGCGGCGCCGGATCGCTCACGGACTCGATGCTGGACCTCCTCGAAGGCGGAACCGTCCGCATCGTCCTGGACCGTGATGGCGCCGGCTACCAGCGCGGCGTGCAGCTGCTCGAGGCGCTCGAGGGGCGCGCCGAGGTCCAGGCGTTCCTGCCGCAGACCACCGAGGACCACAGCGATCTGACCGATCATGTCGAGGCCGGGGGAGGACTGGAGGACCTGATCCCCGTGACGCTCGCGGAGCTGCACGCCTGGGCCGCGGCCTCCAAGCTCGACAGCCAGCTCAAGCGAGTCGCGGAGACCGACAGGGAGGTCCGCGCGCACCTCGAGCAGGCCGAGCACCGCCAGGAGAACGCTCCGAAGGCCGCGGAGACCCACCGCAAGCGCGCGACCCGGTGGACGATCGAGTCCGAGGTCCGCGTCGATGCGCTCCTGGAGACCAGCACCACGGTCCAGCGGGCCGCAGCGGTGGCCGGCACGCCCTGGGCGGCAGAGGCTGCGCGCCACGCCGATCGGGTCGTTCACGAGGCCGTGCAGATTGCGCGGGAGCTGCACGAGCTCACCGGTCGCGACATCCCCCCGATCCTCCAGGTCGGCGCCGAGAAGGTTCCGCCGCCGGCCGCGACAGCGCCGTCGGCGCCGCAGGTGCCCGATCTGGAGCCGGCCCCTGAGGTGCCGGCCACGACGTCGGCGTCGCGGCTGCGCGCGATCGGCGGAGACCACCCGGCCGACATCAACGCCCCCCGCTACGTGCTCGAGTACGGGCACATCTGCAAGGAGGAGTGGAAGCCGGCGAAGGGATCCGAGGACGGCCACACCCGGCACCTCAAGTCGATCCTCAGCCTCGACGCTCGGATCATCTCCCGCGACTCCAACGAGCTGCTCGGCGAGGACGACTACGTCGACGAGCCGCCGCTGGTCGAGCAGACCGACACGACCCCCGACTCGGTGCAGGCCAAGGCCACGAAGCTCGGCGGAGTCCGCCGCTTCACGATCGCCTACACCCACCCCCGCTCCCGCGAGCAGATGATCATCACCGTCTCCGCGGACGATGCCGTCTCCAGCAAGTGGCTCGAACAGCTCGACTTCCCCGTCGACTACCTCTCCACGACCAACGGGCGCGCCGAGGTGTGGCGCGCCATCAACCAGGTCTCGGCCACCCAGGAGAACCGCACCGTCTACCAGTCCACCGGCTGGCGGAAGACCCCCCAGGGATGGCTCTACGTCCACGCCGGCGGGGTGATCACCAAGGACGGCCACCAGCCCGCTCCCGTGGACCTCTCCGGGCCGCTGACCCGCATCAACCTCCCGGCCCCCAGCACCGACGTCGACGAGCTCCGCGAGGCGTTCGCGAACATCGAGCAGATGCTCGACCAGATCCCGCAGCGCGTGATGCTCCCGCTGCTCGGCCACATGATGCGCGCCGTGATCGGCCACAACCCGATGGTGCCGATCATCGTCGGTGTCCCCGGCACCCTCAAGAGCTCGATCGCCTCGTGGTTCATGGGCCTGTACGGCCCGAAATGGAAGCGGAACCGGCCGGGCATGTCCCTGGCCGGCACCGGCGCGACCCTCAACGCCGCCCGCATCCTCATGGCCCACTGCAAGGACGCCGTCTTCTGGCTGGACGACGCCGCCCCCGACGCCGGCGTCTCCAACGCTCAGCGGATCATCAAGCAGGTCACCCGCATGATCGCCGAGCGGATCGGCCGCGATCGCGCCGAGCGCGACGGTATCGGCACCGTCGCCGGCCCCCAGCCGATCGCGTCCGGCCTGATCACCTCCGAGCTCGCCCCCGAGGCAGGGTCCGGGCAGCAGCGCACCTTCCCGATCCCGCTGCGCAAGGGCGAGATCCCCGTGGACCTCATGCGCGAGCAGTCCCGGCCCCGACAGCGGATGCAGCGCAGCCTGCTCATGGCGAGCTTCGTCCGCTGGGTCGCCGAGAACGACCCCGCCGAGCTGCGCCAGCAGGCCGACGAGGACGCCGACGTCTACCTCCACAAGCTCTTCGACTCCTACCTCGACGCGCGCCTGGACGAGCGACCCGGAGCAGCGCTGTCCCACATGTGGGTCGGCGCCAAGCTGTTCTTCGAGTTCCTCCTCGACGTCGGCGTGCTCGACCAGCAGGGCGCGGACGCGTGGATGAAGACCCTCGACGGCGCCCTGTTCGAGGCGTGGCAGGCCACCGTCGACCCCGACATCCCCACCTCCACCGGTGGCCGTGTCCGCGAGCTGCTCCAGTACGCGCTGCACGACGGTCTCGGCTACATCTCCGACGTCCAGGACGGCGGCGCCCCTGACGGGCCACTCGCCACCCGTCTGGGCTGGAAGCGACTGCCCGGCGCCGGCCGGGACGGCGTGGACCGTCTCGAGGCACGCGGCAGCCACCTGGGATGGATCAACATCGACGCCGTCGGAGAGCCCGAGGTGTACCTCGACCGCAACGCCCTCACCGGGGTGCTGCGCCAGGCCAAGTCCGCCCTCGACAGCTCGATCGAGCTCGACACCGCCACCGCCACCCGGGCGCTCTACGACGAGGGGATCCTCAGCTGCGACGAGCCCGCCCCCGGCAAGGCCCCGAAGATGACCAAGACGCGGCGTCTGCCCTGCAACAACGTGAGCAAGCGCGTCCTCGTGATCCCCTTCTCGAAGCTGTTCCCCGATGAGGGCGACGACGGCGACTCCCGCCTGCTGGGCAAGTCCGCCCCCCAGGGACCGACCCCGCTCACCCGCCGCTCCGGATCGCCCGTCTCGCCCTCCACTCCCGCGCCGGCCCCCCAGCCGGCCGCGGCACCGGCCGCCGCGGTCGTGCAGGCCCCACAGCCCGTCACGATCACCTCTCAGCCGGCCCCGATCGCCCCGCAGCCCGTGACGGCTCCCGCAGTGCAGGCGCCCACGCCTGCACCCGCGCCGCAGCCGCAGCGCACCGTGCAGGCCGCCCCCGCGACGGAGCTGATCGGTCCCGCCGCGGTCCTCGACGTCGACGCGATCTACACCCCCGACGAGAAGCGGCACGCCCTGCCGGATATCGAGCACCTGGGCCAGATCGCCGAGCTCGCCCCCACCCTCGGCATCGGGTACCTCAACGGACGCAAGGCCGAGCCCGGCCACCTGTGGCTCACCCACGCCTTCGCCCTCAAGATCGGCCTCCCCGTAGACCAGCTCGGCGACAACCCCTCCAAGGCTCGCGACCAGCTCGTCAAGGCCACCACCGACCACGAGCTGATCACCCGCGCCGAGGCCGCCGGGTACCGGGTCGGCGGCACCAAGGGCCGGGCCATGAACGCCTGGACCCGACTGTTCCGCGGCGAGGACCGCGAGCCCATCGCTCTGCTGGGCCTGATGTCCGCGCAGGCCGAGGGCTACCCGCTGATCAGCGATGACCCCACGCCCCCTGAGCTGCTCGACCGCGTCTCCCTGATGACCAAGGTGCTCGGCCGCCCGCTGAGCTTCCACCCCGGCCAGTACGGCATCGACCTCATGGTCAGCCTCCGGGTCCAGCAGAAGGGGAAGGCAGCCCTCGAGGAGTTCCAGCCCATCGACATGGTCGAGCCCGCCCGCAACCGCTTCACCGAGATCGACATGAACTGGTCGAGGAAGCCGAGCGCGGACGAGCGCAAGCTCAAGTACATCCACGCCTACGACCGCGGCGGCAGCTACCTCGCCGGCGTCGGCTCCCTCGAGGTCGGCATCGGCCGGCCCCTGCACCGCACCAGCAACCTCACGTTCGACCCCAAGGCCTACGGCTACTGGAAGATCGTCGTCCCCCCCAGCGACAACCTCCTCATGCCCAACCCGTTCGTCCCCGACGGGCAGAAGCAGCCCGAGGATCCGATCTGGGTCACCACCCAGCGTCTCGCCCTGGCCTACGAGCTCGGCGGGGAGTGCGAGATCCTCGAGGCCTACCTCTGGCCCGCCTCCCGCCGCGGCGTGATGCAGAAGTGGTACGAGCGGATGCGTGACGCCCTGGCCACCCTGCGCGCGATGGAGAACGAGGACCGGCTCCAGCACCCGAGGGACGAGGCCGACATCATCGACCTCACCAACGTCCAGGCCGTCCTCGCCGCGGTCAAGGCGGTCTACACGCAGTCCATCGGCATGATGGGCTCCGACCTGCACATGGAGGGGCGCCAGGGCTTCGCCCCCGATCGCCGGCACCACATCATGGCGCGGGCCAACGCGAACATCGCCCGGAAGATCGCGAAGATCGCCGAGGCCACCGGCCGCTACCCCGTCGCGGTCAACGCCGACACGATCTGCTACCTCTCCGACGACCCGGACCCGGTCAGCGCCTGGCCCGGAGCGCCCGAGGATCTCGGTCGCGCGGTCAGCAAGCTCCGCCCCGAGGGCTCTGCCCCCCTGAGCGAGCACCTCGAGCACCTCGAGGGTCGCGGCTGGCTCGGCAAGACCAAGCTGATCGACCCCATCGACTGGAATCCCACGAAGGAGCGATGACCCATGGCCAACTTCAGCCTGTTCCAGGGACTCACCGGCCGCCAGGGCACCCCCGCCGGCGGTAGCGTCCGCGACATGATCGTCGCGGCCTTCGGCACCACCAAGCGCGGAGGCCCGAACACGCGTGCCGCTGCCGAGCAGCTCGGCGTCTCCCAGCGCAGCGTCCAGCGATGGCTCGCGGGAGAGAACCGGCAGCAGCGCAACAAGCCACGCGCCGACCACCTCTCCACCCTGCGCACGAAAGCCCGCCAGTCGGCCACGACGAAGAAGGGCCGCAAGGCAGCCCTCGACTCCTCTCGTTCGCGGTTCTCCAACCGGAAGAGCGCCCGACTGACCACCCACGGGATGCAGGGCCCCGAGGGCGGCGGGAAGGGCTACGCCCGCCAGCGCGCCGTCACCATCGAGCTAGGCGCCGATGACATCGACGCGATGTTCGACGCCTACGAGCAGCGAGGTGACGCCGGCGTCACCGAGTGGCTCGAACGCCACCACTCCGACCACTACGTCCCCGGCTGGACCTTCGAGAACATCGACCGAATCGGTCTCGAATGATGACCACTAGCGACCAGAGCGACACTTCCCCTCGTCCATTCTCAGATCTGTGGCAACCTCGTCGCCCCCAGGCTGAGGCACCCGCACCCCGACGGAAGAGGCCGAAGCTGTCCTTGGAGATGCGTCTGCTCTCCTCGCTAGGAACTTCCTCGAGATGGCACTCCCGTGAGGCAATCCGGTACTTCACCTCGGACGACGATAACGAACTGCTCCACGCCGCAACCTCCACGGGGATGGCTTCTGAGCTCCTTCTCAAGTTGTTCATCGGCAGAACTTCCGTGGCGCTACTAGCGGACAAGGGTCACGCAGACTCTCTGCTACTGCTGGCAAACCATCCAGCCACATCAGACATGCCCCTGAGCGCTTTCCGCTCCATCGCGGCCGGACAGGCCCTCACGCTTGCGAAGAAGATGGGGCTATCAATCCCTGGACCTTCCGGCGACTTCGCCCCGTTCGTTGTCCGGAACTCCGCAGCTCACCTCGCGACCGTCGACACCGACGAGCTCACGAAGGCTGTTGAGCTCCACTCGACCCTCACCAAAGAGCTCTTCGACCACCTGAGCATCGACCCAAAGTCGTTCTGGGGAGACGAGAACTGGGGAGCTGTCGAGCAGCTCATCGAGGATAAGCACAACAAGGATAAGGCCCGTTACACAGCAAAGCTGTCTGCCGCAAAGCAGAGATTCGAAGAGCTATCTCAGACTCTCGGACCGTCCGTTCTCGAGGCCTTCCGCGCCACTAGGAAACCCCGTGTGTCGATCGGATTCTCTATCGGCACTGATGAGTCGGTAGCGTTCGACTGCCCCGCATGCGGATCAGTTGGGCAGCTCATCTACCACGTTCAAGACGAAGGGTCGATTCACTATGAACCAGGCGGCGGAGCCTGGATGGACCAATGGGCAGATCCAGCATTCTTCGAATGTCCGATCTGCGAGCTTGAGCTAGAGCAGGATGAGGTATACAGACTCCCTGGCGCGGAGGATTACATTCCGGATGGTCGTGAGGTCGAGGAAGACGAGCTCCATCAAATGGACTACGACGAGGACATGTGGCGTGACAGATAGGGCATGAGGCGCCCTTCGGTGGCTTCTGTAACCATCCGCCGACCTATCGTCCGCTGCGCAGTAGGAACGACAGCAGCCGGCGGTTGACGCTACGGGCGTGTTCCTCGTCCTCGGTGAACCAGGCCCCCAGCTCGGTGACAAGCTCCCGAGCCGTGACGAGTCGGACGGGGCCGTCACTGCTGTCATTGGACAGCCTCAGCGGCTCCGCCTGGGACTTGGGGTGCACCACGATGTAGCCGCGCACGGCAACGCTGCGCAGCCGATGCTTGGCCAGGAGCGCCTGGTAGAGGCGGACCGCGGTAGGCATGTGCGCCGGGCGGTAGTCCCAGGCGCCGGAAGTGCCGACCCGGATAGCGTCCTGACCGCCGACCAAGGCGTACTGGCCTGGCTTCCAGGCCTTCGAGTCGATGAACGCGACCTTGTCGCCGCACGCCACCGCATGGTCGACGTCGGCTCCGCTGCTGGTCCCCGGGAACTCGATGCTGTTGACGAGGCGAACTCCAGGGATCGCCCCGAGGAACCATGCGAGCTCCGCCGCAGTGAGCCGTTCCCCTTCGATCCCATCGAGGGTGGCATCCAGGCTGAACCGACCTTGACCATCGGCGAGGTTCTGGCCCGGCTCGCCCCACGAGAAGCCCTGCGGAATGTCCCGCCGGCGCGCACGGAGAGGCTCGCGCACCGCGAGGTCGTAGACCGCCCACAGGGTCGCGAAGATCCCCAGCAGAGACCCGATGGTGCCCAGGACGGGCCACTGCCACACCTGACCCTGTACAACGGCCACGAGGGTGGCCATGGCCCCGCTCAGCAGCGCGAAGGCCAGCAGCAGCACGGAGGTGACCTCTGGAACTCGGCGGATCCACCAGATCCGCAGGCCGGCCCAGAGAAGACCCGGAAGGAGCAGCACGACCAGCGGGGACAGCAGGTAGGACGCCACCACGAGGACCAGTCCGCCGGCGCCGATCAGGGCCGTCTGCCACCAGCGCAGTCCGCCGTGCGTGATCACCGCCGAGGACCTCTCGACACCTTCGAAGCTGCGCAGCCAGGGCATGCGGCTGATGTCGTGGCCCTCCCGGGGGAGGGGCCCACCGTAGACATCGTCCGGAACCCGCTCGCCCCAGACCGTCGGCGGCTCTTCGCTGGCCGCACCTGCTCTCGTCTCCGGCTCCGGCGGAGGAGGTGAGCTCGACGGTGCCCCACCGCGAAGAGACCGGTCGTACTCCGCACGCCGACCGGGCTCGGAGAGCACCTCGTGGGCATGCTGGAGCAGGAGGTAGAACGAGCGCATCTCATCCCCGGCTACGTCCGGGTGCATCTTCCGTGCCCGCTTCCGGAAGGCTGCCTTGATCTCCGCCGGATCGGCGTCCGGCGCCACGCCGAGGACCTCGTACAGGGTCGGCTCCGATGTCGGCATGGTCAGACTCCTCCTCGGCCGGATCTTTTGGCAGGCACCTCAGGGGGCGGCTTCATCGTTCCTCACCCCGCCCCGGATCACGCAGGGAAGGTCGGAGCTCGTCATAGAGCACCTCGAGCGGCCGCAGCCGCGCCCCGGTGATCCACCGCTCCGACCCTCCCGATGTACCTGCGATCCTCACCCGCCAGGGGGAGATCTCCCGCAGCACAGCGATCTTCACCAGCTGCGCCTCGAAGCGGTTCGCGGTGACCAGGGAGCGCACGTTCTGCGCCCCCGGCTCCGGATGATCACGCCGCGTCCCCACCCGCGTGAAGCGGACCAGGGAGAGCCCCCTGATGCTCTCCTCGACCCAGACCCGGTGCGGTGAGAGCCAGTCCTGCTCCCTCCAGGCGTCGAAGGGGACCCTTCGGGCCTTCAACCGCGCCAGTGCCGCAAGCGCGTTAGCGCCCTGGAGCTCCTCCCGCTCTACGTCCTGAGCGGTCGGGGCTAGCTCCCGCAGCAGAGCCTCGAGGCGTGCCGGAGGGATCGCTGCTGGGGCTCCTCGCCAGCTTCCCTTGCGGTGCAGCCACCGGCGGAGCGTCGAGGGGTGCACCCCGAGTCCTTCCGCGAGGGCCTTCCTGGTGCGGGGCAGCCCTCCGCGGTGCATGCACACGGCCTTGAGGAGGACCTCGAGACGCTCCGGGGTCCAGACCTGCCTGTGGGTGTTCATTCGGCCCCCCGCCGGAAGGTGCCGGCCGCGGCTCCGGTGTCCGACTCCTTGACCGCGATCCAGGCATCCAGACGGTCCTGGGTCAGACCCCAGCTGCGCCCCACGCGCACCACTGGAGGGAAGGCGGGATCCCGGTACTTCCACCATCGAACGGTCTCGGGCTTGACCCCGAAGATCTCGGCGATCTCCGCCACAGGGTACACCTTCACAGCTCACCTTCCTTCTAACGGTTACGAACAGAGTACGCGAGCAAACCCGGCTGAACCAGACTCATAACACGGGAGTACGAAAATACGAATACCCGAAAGAGCGAGAAGCCGAAAGAGCGAACACCGCCAGGCGAGGGGCACGCAGCGCCAGCAGTCAGCGCTGGTCAGCGCCTAATCCGGGCCAATGCGGGACAGGGTCACCTAGCGGCCCTCACGAGCGGCGAAGCCGCTCGCCGACCGCGATGAGGCGGGGCCTTGGCCCCGCCTGGGTGCCGGTGATGGCGCAGCCAGAGCCA
>NZ_JAZDCG010000035.1:0-114293 GCF_036321705.1 Brachybacterium sp. J144 | reverse complement strand
CCGCTCGCGGCCTCAGGCGCGCAGCACGCCGCCGACGGCGGACTCGACCGCGGCGATGATCCGGCTCCGGGTCTCGCCGATCTGCTCGGCGGTCAGCGTGCCCTCGGTCGAGCGGAGCCGCACGGCGATCGCGAGCGACTTCCTGTCGGCGCCGATCTGCTCGCCGCGGAAGACGTCGAACAGGTGCACCCGCTCGGCGAGGTCACCGGCGCCGACCAGCACCGCGGCCTCGACGGCGCTCGCGGGCACCGACTCCTCGACCACGAAGGCGAAGTCCTCCTTCGCCGGCGGGTAGGTGGGCACGGGCTCGGCACGCACCACCGCGGGGGCGGCGGCGATCACGGCCTCGAGGTCGAGCTCGAACGCCGCGGTGCGGGCCGGGAGGCCGAACTCCTTGAGCACGGCGGGGTGCAGCTCGCCGGCGGCGCCGACCACGGCGCCGTACCCGTCGGCCGTGACGACCCGCAGCTGGGCGCCGCGACCCGGATGGAAGGGGGCGCGCTCGGTCTGCCGCACCTCCAGCTCGGCGCCGACGGCGGCGGCCGCCCGGCGGGCGAGGTCGAGGGCGTCGGCCCAGCCCCACGGCGCGGGATCGCCCTGCCAGGAGGCCGGCCCCGAGGCGCCACCGAGGACCGCGGCGAGCGCACCGGTCTGCGCGGGCAGCGCGGCGAGAATCGCCTCGAGCTCCTGCTCGCTCGGCCGCGCCGCGGGGGCGGGCACCGGGGCGACGGTCTGCTCGGCGCGGGCCGTGTACACGGTGGCGCGCTGGAAGAGCGCGACGGACTCCTCGCCGCGGCCGAGGTTGCGGCGCGCGACGGGCAGCAGGGTCTGCAGCAGCTCGGTGCGCAGCAGCGGCTCGTCCTCGGCGAGGGGGTTGAGGATCCGCACGGCGCGGCGGCGGGCGTCGTCGGCGCCATAGCGGAGCCGGTCGTGGATGCTCTCCGCGACGAACGGCGGGGAGCTGACCTCGACGAGGCCCGCCTCGACGAGCGCACGGCGGGCCGCGCGGCGCGAGCGCTGGGCGGTGGTCAGGCCGCGGCCGCCGGGCGCGGTCGGCAGGATGGACGGGATCTGCGCGTAGCCGACGAGGCGCGCGATCTCCTCGACGAGGTCCTCGCGGATCCTGAGGTCGGGCCGCCACGACGGCGGGGTGACGGTCAGCTCGTCCTCGCCCACGACGGTGCAGCCGATCTGCTCGAGGCTGCCGCGCACCTGCTCGGCGGTGTACGGGATGCCGACCACGCGCTCGGCGTCGCCGAGGGCGAGCGGGACCGGGGCCGGGTCGGGGACGGAGCCCTCGTCGGTCGCGCGCGGCGCGAGGGTGCCGCCGCCGAGCTCGACGAGCAGCGCCGCGGCCCGGTGGGCGGCGGCGAGCGGCAGCTGCGGGTCGACGCCGCGCTCGAAGCGCTTGGACGCCTCCGACGGCAGGCGGTGGCGGCGCGCGGTGCGGGCCACGGAGACCGGGTCGAAGGTCGCGGCCTCGAGGATCACGTTCGTGGTGGACGCGGAGACCTCGGTGGTGGCGCCGCCTATGACGCCCGCGAGGCCGAGCACGCGGTCGCCGTCGCCGCCGGCGTCCGTGATCAGCAGGTCCTCGGGGTCGAGGGTGCGCTCCACGTCATCGAGGGTGGTGAGCATCTCGCCCGCCCGGGCGCGGCGCACCTCGATCGGGCCGACCAGCTCCTCCGCGTCGTAGGCGTGCAGCGGCTGGCCGAGGTCGAGCATCACATAGTTGGTGACGTCGACGATCAGGGAGATCGGGCGCATGCCGGCGAGGGTGAGGCGACGGGCCATCCAGCGCGGGGTCTGGGCGGCGGAGTTGATGCCGGTCACCTCGAGGGCGACGAAGCGGCTGCACCCTTCGGCACCGCGGATCGGCGCGTCGTCCCGCAGCTGTACCGGGATGCTGCCGCCGCTCGCGGCGGGGATCTCGATCGCGCTGACCGGGTCCGTGTACGCGGCGCCTGTCGCGTGCGAGTACTCGCGCGCCACGCCGCGCATGGAGAAGCAGTAGCCGCGGTCCGGCGTCACGTTGATCTCGACGACCTCGTCCGCGAGGCCCAGCAGGGCGATCGCGTCGTCGCCCGGCTCGGCGGTGAGGCCCTTCGCGTGGCCGCGGCCGAGCACGATGATGCCATCCTCGCCGTCGGGGTCCTCGCCCAGGCCCAGCTCCTCGCCGGAGCAGATCATGCCGTCGGACGTGTGGCCGTAGGTCTTCCGCGCGGCGATCGCGAAGTCGCCGGGCAGCACGGTGCCGGGCAGGGAGACGACCACGAGGTCGCCCGCGACGAAGTTGTGCGCGCCGCAGATGATGCCGCGGCTCGGACGCTCCTCGCCGGGCTGGGGGTCCTTCGGGTCGTCGAGCTCCTCGTTGTGCTCGGGACCGACGTCCACGCGCACCCAGTTGATGGTCTTGCCGTTCTTCTGCGGCTCCTTGACGAGCTCGAGAACGCGGCCGACGACGAGCGGGCCGGTCACCTGCGCGCCGAAGATCGCCTCCTCCTCGAGGCCGACGCGGGACAGGTCGGTGGCGACCTCGAGCGCGTTCGCGGTGGCGGGGAGCTCGACGTGCTCGCCGAGCCAGGTCAGGGGAATGCGCGGCATCTCAGATCTCCGTCCCGTAGTGCTGGGAGAAGCGGACGTCGCCCTCCACCATGTCCCGCATGTCCGCCACGCCGTTGCGCAGCATGAGGATGCGCTCGATGCCCAGGCCGAAGGCGAAGCCCTGGTACTCCTCGGGGTCCACGCCCGCGGCACGGAGCACGTTCGGGTGGACCATGCCGCAGCCGCCCATCTCGATCCAGCCGGTGCCGCCGCAGACGCGGCAGTCCGGGTCCGCGTCGTGCTCGAGGCCGAGTCGGGCGTCGCAGGCGAAGCAGCGGAAGTCCATCTCGGCGCTCGGCTCGGTGAACGGGAAGTGGTTGGGGCGCAGCCGCGTGATCGGCGCGCCGCCGAAGAGGTGCGCGGCGAGCGCGTCGAGGGTGCCGACGAGGTTCGCCATCGTCAGGCCCTTGTCGATCGCGAGTCCCTCGACCTGGTGGAACATCGGCGAGTGCGTCGCGTCCATCTCGTCGGCCCGGTAGACGGTGCCGGGGCAGGCGACGTACAGCGGCGCGCCGCGCTCGAGCATCGCGCGGATCTGCACCGGGGAGGTCTGGGTGCGCAGCAGCATCCCGGAGTCCTCCGGCGCGAGGTAGAGCGTGTCCTGCAGTGAGCGGGAGGGATGCTCGGGGTCCGCGTTGAGCGCGTCGAAGTTCAGCCAGGACGACTCCGCCTCGGGGCCCTCGGCGATCTCCCAGCCGATGCCGACGAAGAAGTCCTCGATCCGCTCGCTGAGAGTCACGAGCGGGTGCGCGGCGCCACGCGGCCGACGGTCGGTCGACAGCGTCATGTCGACGGTCTCCGCGGCGAGCGCCGCCTCCTCCTCGGCGGCGGCGAGCTCGCCTTGGCGGGCGGCGAGGGCCTGCTGCACGCGGCCCTTGCCCTGGCCGACGAGCTTGCCGGCGGCGGCCTTCTGCTCCTTGGGCAGGTCCTTGATGGCGCGGTTCGCGGTGCTCAACACGCTGTGATCGCCCACGTGGTCGATGCGGACTTGCTTAAGGGTCGCGGTGTCGGGGGCCGCGGCGATCGCGGCGAGCGCGGCGTCGACGGCGGCGGTGATCGCCTGCTCGTCGAGCGCGGGGGCGCCGGGCGCGGGGGATGTCTCGGACACGGGTATCGCTCTCATCCGTCGGATCGGGAGGCGCCCGACGGCGTTCGCGGGCACCGCGGACCATTCTAGGAGGGATGGGGAGTGCTCCCCATCGCCCGGTCCGCTGCTGTCCCCCTAGCCTGTCAGGACCGGCCGACGCACCGTGCGGCCCTGATCAGAAGGACGGCATGACTTTCCTCGGCGGGGACACCGATTCGATGCGCGAGCACGCCACGCACCTGCGGACGACGGGGGCGCGCCTCGGCACGCTCCTCGCGGAGGCGAACGACGCCGCGCAGGCTGTCGCCTGGGAGGGCCCGGACGCCGATGCGCTGCGGGGCCGCTGCGCGCAGGTCGCGCTCCAGGGCCAGGGTCTCGGGGAGCGCCTCGAGAAGATGTCCCGCGAGCTCGGGGGCCACGCCGACGAGCAGGACCGGGCGTCGGAGGACCTCGCGGGGTTGCTGGCCGGCATGCTCCACGGACTGGGCGGACTCGGCGGGCTGCTCGAGGGTCTGCTCGGCGGGAGGCCGGGCATCGGTGCGGGCGCGGGCATCGGCGCCGGGCTGCTCGGCGGCTCGGGTGGCCTCCCCGAGATCGATGGCGGCATGCTCGCGAACGCCGCGGGTCGGCCGGTCATGGAGCACGACGGGGGCGGGAGCGGGAGCGACCGCGACAGCGCGAAGATCGGGGCTCCGGAGGACGACTTCACGCACGACCCCGATGCGAACTCCGGGTCGACGACGGTGGAGCTGCCCGACGGGACCGTGCTCGAGCTCAACGACGACGGCACCGGGGCGGTGACGCTCGACGGCTCGCCGAAGATCAAGGCTGAGGTCGACCTCGGGAATGGTGTCACCGTCACCACCGAGCTCGAGGTCGGCACCGACGTGAAGATCCAGGAGAACCCGGACGGGACCATCACCTTCACCATGACCGGCACGGCGGCGCAGTCCGTGACCGGTGCCGCGGAGGCGGACATGAAGGGCATCGGCGTCGGGTACGAGACGGGCTCGACGGTCACGACCGAGTCCGTCTACAGCGTGACCGTCCCCGCCGGGACGTCGCTCGCGGAGGCGATGCAGATCAACCCCTACGACCCGAGCTCCATCCAGCCGGGGACCGAGGTGGCCTTCGGCTCGGAGGTCGCGGCCGCCGCCAACATGGAGGTCAGCGGGAAGCACCGCGGATTCGAGGCAGGCCTCGGCGTCGAGGCGAGTGCCGCCACCGGGGACACGACCGTGATCGGTCGAGATGCGAGCGGCACTCTCTCGATGACCTCCGGCCCCTACTCCGAACTCGGCCTCGACTCCGGCATGTCGGTCGGAACGGACCTCCTCGGGCCGGAGGTGAAGCTCTCGGCCGGCATCCAGCACACCGTCCGGGAATCCGTGGTGGAGCACGTCGCGTTCAGCAATGACGCCGCGGGGGACCGCGCCTTCCTCGAGGCCGTGAACGGCGGGGGATACCCGACGGACCTGGATGCTCCTGGGGTCGTGGACCGATACACCGAGACGCGGACCTCCACCAGCATGTCCAACAGCGTCGGTTTCGAGATCGAGGACATCATCAAGGCCGAGCACGGCGGGAACAACACCTTCTCGGACGAGCTCATCGTCCGGACCCGCCCCGACGGGACGAACGAGTGGGCGCAGCAGGTGATCCCCCACGGCGAGGGCTCCGGCAACTCGGTGGTCGCGACGGGTGGCTCGGAGCGGGAGACCGACTACCAGCTGACCCTGGGCGACGTTCCCGCCGACCAGGTCAGCGCCCACACGTCCGCGTATTGGGGAGAGTCGCACGACGGCGGCGATCTCGTGATCGCCTTCGACGCCGAGGAGCTCGACGTGATGCGCGAGAACCGCGCCGCCTTCCACGGCGACCCCGAGCATTATGCGAACGACACGGACTACCTCGTCGCCGTCGCCGCCTCGGCCTCGAACCAGGACGCCCAGATGGTCGTCGAGGACCTGGTCCGCGACTACAACGTCACGCCCACTACCTCGGGCACATGGCAGGGCGGACAGCAGACCCACCCCACCCCGGAGACTCCCGGCGAGCTGCGCTGAGCACTGCTCGATCGCGGCCGCGGCACGGCGCCTGGGACGCGCGCCACGGCGTCGAGGTCGCGGCTAGGCTGACGAGGACCCCGTTCCTCGAAGGAGGCCAGCATGTCCTGGACCGTGAAGGGCGTCGTCGCCCTCGCTGAGAAGCAGCCCGCCGAGCTCGTCGACATCGTGATCCCGGACCCCGGTCCGCACGACGTCGTCGTCGACATCCAGGCGACCGGTGTGTGCCACACCGACCTCGCCTACCGCGACGGCGGCATCAACGACGAGTTCCCGTTCCTGCTCGGCCACGAGTCCGCGGGCCGCGTCGCCGTGGTCGGCGAGAGCGTCACCCACGTCGAGGTCGGCGACTACGTGGTCCTGAACTGGCGGGCCGTGTGCGGCGAGTGCCGCGCCTGCAGGAAGGGCGTGCCGCAGTACTGCTTCGCGACCCACAACGCCTCGAAGCCCATGACCCTCGCCGACGGCACCGTGCTCACCGCGGCCCTCGGCATCGGCTCCTTCGCCGAGAAGACCCTGGTCCACGAGGGCCAGTGCACCAAGGTCTCCGAGGACGCCCCCGCGGAGGTCGCGGGCCTGCTCGGCTGCGGCGTGATGGCCGGTATCGGCGCCGCGATCAACACCGGCGCCGTGCAGCGCGGCGAATCGATCGCCGTCATCGGCCTCGGCGGCGTGGGCTGCGCCGCGATCGCCGGGGCGCGGCTCGCGGGCGCGACCACGATCATCGCCCTCGACGTCGACGAGAAGAAGCTGGCCGCCGCGACGGATCTCGGCGCGACGCACACCCTCCACACCGCGGGGCTCTCCCCGCAGGAGGTCGCGGAGAAGGTCCAGGAGCTCACCGGAGGCTTCGGCGCCGACGTGGTGGTCGACGCCGTCGGCATCCCGCAGACCTACGAGACCGCCTTCTACGCCCGCGACCTCGCCGGCCGCGTGGTGCTGGTGGGCGTCCCCCGCCCCGGCGTGGAGATCACCCTCCCGCTGCTGGACGTCTTCGGCCGCGGCGGCGCGCTGAAGTCCTCCTGGTACGGCGACTGCCTGCCCGAGCGGGACTTCCCCTACCTCATCGACCTGTTCCTGCAGGGACGCCTACCGCTGGACCGCTTCGTCACCGGCCGCACCGACCTCGCCGGCGTCGATCAGGCGCTGTCCTCGCTGCACGAGGGCGAGACCCTGCGCACCGTGGTGGAGGTGGCCCGATGACCGCCCGCCTCGACCACACCACCACCTCCGGCACCTTCAGCCTCGACGGCGAGACCTTCGACGTCGAGAACAACGTGTGGGTGCTCGGCGACGACGAGCAGTGCGTGGTCTTCGACGCCCCGCACGACGTGGACGCCGTCGAGGCGCTCGTCGGCGACCGGGAGTGCGTGGGCATCCTGCTCACCCACGCCCATGACGACCACGTGCGCTTCGCCCCCGAGCTGTCCACCGCGCTCGAGGCGCCGATCCTGCTGAACCCGGCCGACGCGGAGCTGTGGCGGCTCACCCACGGCGACCTGCCCTGGGACGACGAGGTCGCCGACGGCGACATGTTCTCCATCGCGGGCGTGGACGTCGAGGCGATGCACACCCCGGGCCACTCCCCCGGCTCGACCTGCTACTACATCGAGGCGCTCGGGGCGGTGCTCACCGGCGACACTCTCTTCCAGGGCGGTCCCGGGGCGACCGGCCGCTCCTTCTCCTCGCGGGAGACGATCGAGGAGTCGATCCGGGAGCGGCTCTTCGCGCTGCCCGCCGAGACCGTGGTGCACACCGGCCACGGCCCCGACACCACCATCGGCGCGGAGCAGGAGGCGGCGCGCGGCGACTGGCTCTGAGTCTCCCCTGCTGCATCGCAGGACGTGAGCGGCGGTGACCATCGATCGATGGTCGCCGCCGCGTCGCGTGACCGATGCTCCGCTTCGCACATTCGCCGTACGCGGCCTCGACCTCCCGCCGACCCCCGAGGATCTACCCTCCGCCGAGAGCCGAGGCGATCTCCGCGAAGTGCGCCCCCGCGCAGATACCACGAGCACGGTTCCCGCATGTCCCACCAGGACGTCACAGATACCCCGGGGCACCTGCACTGATGTCCCTCTGAGGTGGTCAGTCACCCGAGGGGGACAGATCTGGGATCGCTGCACGGGTCGGAGACACCTCGACCGGACACATCTGCCCGAGCGAGCACTGAAGCGCCCTCCACTCAGCCCGTGGCAACCGCGCCCGCGACCGTCTCACCATGGACCGGAACCCAGGGCGCTTCGAGCCAACGCTCCAGCAGTCCCGAGGTCTAGCCTGAACGGCATGACACGGGTGATCTTCATGTGCGGGCCCGCAGGTTCGGGCAAGTCGACGATCGCACGCCGTCTGGAGGCGCAGGGCTTCGTGCGGCTGTCGTTCGATAAGGAAGCCTGGGAGCGCGGGATCCGGGACATGCCTCTGACGGAGGTCGATCACCGCGACATCGAGAGCGACCTCCGGGGTCGACTCGCCTGCCTTGTCAGCGACGGACATGATGTCGTCCTGGATTTCTCGTTCTGGTCACGCACCATGCGCGAGGAATGGAGGCAGCTGCTGAAGCCACTGGGGGTGGTTCCTGAAACGATCTATCTCGCGACGAGACGGTCCACGTGCCTGGAGCGGGTGGCGGCACGCCGACGCGCCCATGGAGACGACTTCCTCGTGGACGCGAAGGATGCCGCCGCCTACTTCGATCATTTCGAGCCACCGACCCCCGATGAGGGCCCCTTGTCAGTGGTCGATTCATGACGTGAGCGACGCTCGCCCCGACCAGCTCCGGGCGAGGGCCGAGACCAGTCCGTACGCTCGGGCCCGACCGCGGCGGCGGCGACCATCCTGCGAAGGTCGCCGCCGTCTCGTGTCAGCGGGACTCCGTCGACCCGCCGCGATCGGGTGCCGGTTCGTCGGCGGGAGCGGACCCGTCGGCGGGAGCGGCGGGCTCCCCTCCCCCGACCTGCAGCCGCGCGAGATAGGCGTTGTACTCCTCGAGCTCGGCGCCGCCGTCCCGTTCGGCCTTGCGGTCGTACTGCCGGGCGCGGCGATCCTCAGACTGCATCCACTGGACGGCCATGAGGATCGCGTAGCCGAGGGTCGGTACCTCGGAAACGGCCCACATGATCGAGCCGCCGCGCACCTGGATCAGCTCGAGCTGCTCCGCGGTGTACATGCCCAGCTCGGTGTACCAGGACTCGGCGACGAGGAAGGTCGCCGAGACCATCGCGACGCCGAAGAAGGCGTGGAAGGCGAGGGTGACCAGCAGGGTGATCAGCTTCAGCGCCGGGTTGATCGTCCGCTGCGCGGGGTCGATGCCGATCATCACCCAGGCGAACAGGTAGCCCGAGGCGAGGAAGTGCACGGTCATCAGCACGTGCCCGAGGTGGCTGTACATCGCCGCCTCGAAGAGCGGCGAGAAGTAGAAGACGACGAGCGAGCCTGCGAACAGCGCCCCGGCCATCGGCGGGGAGGACACGAAGCGGGCGTAGCCCGAGTGCAGCGCCGCGAGCACCCACTCCCGAACCCCGCGGGAGCCGTCGGTGCGCGGCGCCACCGCGCGGGACAGCAGCGTCACGGGGGCACCGAGCACCCACAGCGGCGGCACGATCATCATCATCGCCATGTGCTGGACCATGTGCGCGTCGAAGCGCATCCGACCCCAGGCGGCGGCGCCGCCGCTCATTACCCAGGCGAAGGCGAGGCAGCCCAGCAGGAAGGCGGCGGCGCGATGCCACACCCAGGCGTCGCCGCGACGGTGCAGGCGCACCACCCCGGCGAGATACGCACCGGCCATCGCGGCCGCGAGCAGCAGCGCCACCCAATCCGGCTGCACCACGGTGACCAGGGCCCGCACCCCGAACTCCTGCGCGGGGGGCAGGTAGCCGACGAGGGAGAGGATCCTCAGGTCCCCCACCTCGGGAATCACCTGCGGCACGGGCGGGGCGATGCGGCCCAGCGCGATCGACGCCCCGATCACCACCGCCATCAACACGCCCTCCCCCGCGGCCAGATGGCGGAAGCGGAGCCGGTCGCCGAGTCGCCGCCGCTGCACCGCGCCGAGCACGGCGAGCACCGCGAGGCCGAGGGCCTTCAGCAGCATGACCCGTCCGTACCCGGTGGTCAGCAGCTCCGCGGGAGAGGACAGGCGGATGCTCGCGCTGAGCAGCCCGGACAGGGCGATCGCGACCACCGCCGCGAGCGCCCACGGGGAGAAACGCCGCACCGCGGCCACGGCCGCCGCGTCGTCGAGGCGGGGCAGCAGCAGCGCGAGGGCCAGCAGCCCGCCCGCCCACACGGAGACCCCCACGAGGTGCAGGGCCATCGCGTTGACGGCATTGGTGTGGTCGAGGCTCGCGCCCGCGTGCCCGGCGAGCCCCAGCGCGCCGACGCCCGCGCCGGAGAGCGCCAGGCCCCAGCAGGCGAGCACGGTGGAACGGGCGAGGCCGTAGGCGAGCGCGGCGAGGGCGGCGCAGACCGCGACCCCGATCTGGATCCGGCCCAGGTCGCCGCCGAGCGCGATCGCCCAGACATCCAGATCCGTGCCCGCCCCGGCGGACTCGAGCCCGCCGAGCGGGACCTGCGCGAGCGCGGCGAGCGCCCACAGCAGGGCGCCGGCCGCGGCGAGGCGCACCGCGGACCGGCGGGCGGGATCCAGGGTGGTGACCTCGCGGCGCGAGGGCCCGGGCAGCAGCAGCACGGCGGCGCCGCCCCCGCCGATCGCGAGCAGCAGACCCAGGTGGTGCAGCGCCCGCACCACGGGCAGGCCCCAGGTCACCAGCGGCGAGACGGGGACGAGGGCCGCCGGGGCGGTCGCGCCCGTGGCCAGCAGGAGCAGCAGCGCGGTGGCCACCGCGAGCAGGAGCAGGAGGGGGACGGCGAGCAGGCCCGTGCGGCGCAGGGCGGCGGTCATGCCCCCGCCCGCCGGCGGCGCAGCGTCTCGAAGAGGCACACCGTCGCCGCGGTGTGCACGTTGAGGGACTCGGCCCGGCCCGCGAGCGGGATGCGCACAGCGAGGGGCGCGGCGGCGAGGGTGGCGTCGTCGAGGCCATGGGCCTCGTTGCCGAGGATCCAGGCGAGGCGCTCGGGCAGGTCGACGGTGAACAGCTCGGCCTCGGCGTAGCCGCTGGTGGCGGCGGCGGTGATCCCCCGGGCGGCGAGGGCGGGCAGCAGCTCGTCAATCTCGGCGCCGGTGATCACGGGGAGGTGGAAGAGGCTGCCGACGGCGGCGCGCACCGCCTTCGGGGCGAAGGGATCGGCACTGGTGCGGGTGAGCAGCACCAGATCGGCGCCCGCGGCGTCGGCGGTGCGGATCAGGGTGCCGACGTTGCCGGGGTCGCGCACCTCGTGGAGGACGACGACGGTCAGGGCGCCGTCGGCCGGTAGCTCCTGCACGGCGTGGAGCGCGGCCGCGGGGTCGGCGGCGGGGAGGGTGCCGACGGCGACCACGCCCTGGGGGCTCGTGAGCAGGCCGGCGCCCGCGCGGCGGTCATCGCCGCCGGGACGTTCAGAGGCGTCGGCCGGGCCTGCGGCCCGGGCGGTTCCGTCGGCCTCGGGGGCGGAGCCCTCGCGGACCATGGCGCGCACGATCCGGTCGTCGACCGTGTGCAGCGGTACGCCCGCCTCGTGGGCGAGGTCGGTGAGCTCGGAATGGTCCGCGGCGGCCCGCTCGGTGACGAAGACGGAGCGGGCGAGGTCCGGGCGGTGGGCCAGCAGAGAGCGGACCGCCTGGGGTCCCTCGATGCGGAAGCGGGACTGCTTGCGACGTGCAGAGCGCCCGGCCAGTGCCGCCACCTTCCGCACCCGTTCGGAACGGGGGGAGGTGATCGGCGACTGATCCGGGCGCTCGCTCATCGCGGTCGACGCGGCGATCAGGCTGCCGGCGCGTTGACGTCCTTGGGCAGGGCGTTCTTCGCGACCTCGACCAGCGCGGCGAAGGCCGCGGCGTCGTTCACAGCCAGCTCGGCGAGCATGCGACGGTCCACCTCGACACCCGCGAGGCCGAGGCCCTGGATGAAGCGGTTGTAGGTCAGGCCGTTGGCGCGGGACGCCGCATTGATGCGCTGGATCCACAGCTGGCGGAAGTCGCCCTTGCGCTTCTTGCGATCGCGGAAGTTGTAGGTCTGCGAGTGCAGCACCTGCTCCTTCGCCTTGCGGTACAGGCGCGAGCGCTGGCCGCGGTAGCCGCTGGCCTGCTCGAGGATCTCCCGACGCTTCTTCTGGGCGTTGACCGCCCGCTTCACGCGTGCCACGTGATACTCCTTCAGTCGTTCGTTCAGGGGCGCAGGAGCTCGGCTCCCGCGTGGGCGATCAGCGGCCCAGCAGCTTCTTCATGCGCTTGGTGTCGGCCTTGGCGACGGTGGTGTCGTTGCCGAGGCGGCGCTTGCGGGTGGAGGACTTGTGCTCGAGGAGGTGGCGCGCGTTGGCCTTCTCCCGCATGAGCTTGCCCGAGCCGGTCACGCGGATACGCTTCTTGGTCCCCGAGTGGGTCTTGTTCTTCGGCATCTGCCTGTTCTCCTTTTACGTTCTCAGGACTGTGCGCCGGTGTCGTCCGGGGTCGCGGTCTCGGACTGCTCGTCCTTGCCGCGCGCCTCGGCCTTCTCGGCGTCGGTCTTGCGCTTGCGGGCCTCGGCCATGGCCTGGGCCTTCTTCTTGTGCGGCCCGAAGACCATCACCATGTTGCGGCCGTCCTGTCGCGGGTGCGACTCGACGAAGCCGAACTCGGCGACGTCCTCCGCCATGCGGTTCAGCAGGCGCACGCCCATTTCGGGGCGGGACTGCTCGCGGCCGCGGAAGCGGATGATGACCTTGACCTTGTCGCCTCCGGACAGGAACTTCTCGACGTTGCGGCGCTTGGTGTCGTAGTCGTGCGTGTCGATCTTCAGACCCATCCGGATTTCCTTCTGGACCGTGTTGGCCTGGTTCTTCCGGGCCTCACGAGCCTTCAGGTTGGCTTCGTACTTGTACTTGCCGTAATCCATGAGCCGCGCGACCGGCGGGTTCGCGCCGGGCGCGACCTCGACCAGGTCGAGATCGGCTTCCTGCGCGAGACGCAGGGCGTCCTCGACCCGGACCTCGCCGACCTGCTCGCCGGCGGGGCCGACCAGGAGGACCTTGGGGACCCTGATCTGACCGTTGATGCGCTGTTCGCTGATGGTGGCTCCTCACCTTGATGTCGCTCGAGACGACGAAGGGCCCCCGCTGAATCATGCGGAGGCCCCGAGGTGCGCGGCGCGGACGCCGATCGGGCATTGCTGCCCGAGAGCCGGGCGCTCGGCCCGACTTGCGATACTGACCCGGTGACCGTGGGCGGGGCCGAGGCTCCTGCCGGTCGTCACGAGGTGGGATGGGACTCCACTTGAGGAACGTGGCGAGGGTTTCGTCGTGTTCCGATCGATTATCCTACCAGGGAGAGCGGCCACGTCCAGGTGATGTGCGTCGCGCCGCAGGTGCACGGCGACGAGGAGTACTGGGTGGATCCGGACCGCGAGGCAGAGGCCCCGTCGACCCCCTCGACCCCACAGTCGTCTCCGACGTCTCCGGCCCCGCCGGCTGCGACGCCCCCGGCTGCGTCGTCCGCCGGGAGCCCGTCGGCCGGAAGTCCGTCGACCGGAAGTCCGTCGGCCGCGAGCCCGTCGGCCGAGCAGCCGCCCCGCATCGAGACCCCGCCCACCGGGATCCGCACCGGCACCGCACCGCGCGCCCTCCTCCGGCCCGTCCCCGAGGGGTTCCCCACCCCGCCCCCGCGCCCCGCGATCCCCAATCGCCGGCCGGCGCGGAAGGTGGAGCCCGAGGCTCCGACGCGCCGCCGCGGCCCGATCATCGTCTCGCTCGTCGTGGTCGCCGTGCTCGTGCTGGTGGTCGCGATCGGCGGCTCCGTCCTCGTGGTGCGCGCCCTGACCGAGCCGGACGCCGGGTCCGCAGCGCCCGCGCAGCCGTCCGCGGCACCGACCGACGGATCGGATGGATCCGACAGCTCGGCCGGCGCCACCGCGATCGGCGGCGTCGAGGTCGAGGTGCTCTCGACCGAGCGCGGCGTCGAGGCGGTCGGCGAGGGCAGCACCCGTCTCGCCGCCGAGGGCGAGTTCGTGATCGTCATCCTCGAGGTCGACAACGGCACCGACGCGCCGGTGAGCCTCCGCGAGGCCGCGGACCTGGTCACCGAGGACGGCGAGGTGCATCCGCCGAGCCCCGAGGCGGGCCGGGTCCACCTCGCCGACAGCGAGCCCTGGGCGCTGCTGCCCGAGGGCGAGAGCGTCCAGGTCCACTACGTGTTCGACGTGCCGCAGGGCTCCGTCCCGGTCTCGCTCGAGCTCGACCTCCGCGACAACCCCGAGGCGGGCACCGGCACGGTGCCCCTCGCGCCCTGATTCCCCGCACGCCCCACCCCGAGAAGGACCCATGACCGAGAACCAGACCCCCACCCCCGGCGAGCCCGACGAGAGCGCCGAGGCGCTGCGGGACATCTCGGAGGTCTCCGCGGTCGAGATCATCACCGCCGCCTGCGTGCACCTGATGAGCGCCTCCGCCGTGAAGGTGGGCCTCGCCGAGGACGAGGAGACCGCCCATCACCGGGACCTCTCCGAGGCCCGCAAGCTGATCACCGCCCTCGCGGGCCTGGTCACCGCGGCCGCCCCCGAGATCGGCAACGAGCACGCCCGCTCCCTGCGCGACGGGCTGCGTACCCTCCAGCTGGCCTTCGCCGAGGCGCTGCCCTTCCCCGACGAGCCGGGCGAGGCGCCCGGGGAGAAGTACACCGGCCGCGTCTCCTGACCTCGGCCGGGCCACCGACCGGTCTCAGCTGCCGAGCACGAGCTTCAGGGAGCTGATCCGCTCGGCGACGAGCTGCTCGGCGCCGAGCCGGGCCGAGAGGTCCGCCACCACGGCCCGCACCTGCTCCGCGGCGAGTCCCGGCAGCAGCCGCACGTGCAGGTCGACCTCGGCCCGCTCCCCCGCCTCGGCCCGCAGCCCCTCGACGGCGACGGTCTCGGCCGCGACCCGGTCCAGCACCGCCGCGAGCTCGGCATCGAGGTGCGGCGGCACCCAGGTGCGTCCCTGGGCGAGGGCCCAGAGGATCGACCGCGGCAGGAGCACCGGGCCGCCCTCCTCGGGCGTCGCCGCGGGATCGACGACCAGGGCGGTGCAGCCCTCCTGGACGGCGGCCTGCGCCGCCTGCGGTCCGACGACCGGGACCGGGCGGGCGTCCGTGCGCCAGTCCGACAGCGCCGCCACCGACGTGAAGAGGGGCAGCACGCGGGTGCCGTCGGGCGCGGTGATCGAGACCATCGCCATGTCGGCTCCGTTGTCGCCGGTCAGGCCGTGGGCGGTGGTGCCCTCCTCGGTGGCGACGGCCATGATCGGCACCAGCACGCGGGTCTCGGCGAGCGCCGCGGCGAGCTGCGCCCGGTGCGGGTCCTCCCCCGCGGCGTGCGCGGCGAGGGCCTCGGCAACCCGCGGGTCGCGGGAACCGTCGTCCCCGGGGAAGGGGCTCACGCTGTAGTCGCGGCCCTTCCAGGGCACCCCCGCGGTGTCGGTCAGCGGGGACTTCTCCACGAAGTGCGCGGGCAGCTCGCGCTGCGGCCCGGAGCCCGCCGCGGCGCCGTTCGTCACGGCCGGCCCGCGACGTCCAGCGCCTCGGGCATGGTGAAGGCGCCCGCGTACAGGGCCTTGCCGACGATCGCCCCTTCGACGCCCTGGGACACCAGCTCGCGCAGGGCGCGCAGGTCCTCGAGCGAGGAGATGCCGCCGGAGGCGACGACCTTCGCGTCGGTGCGGGAGCAGACCTCCGCGAGCAGCTCGATGTTCGGTCCGCGCAGGGTGCCGTCCTTGGTCACGTCGGTGACGACGTAGCGCTGGCAGCCGGCGTCGTCGAGGCGCTCGAGGGTCTCCCACAGGTCGCCGCCGTCACGGGTCCAGCCGCGGGCGGCGAGGGTCGTGCCGCGCACGTCGAGGCCGACGGCGATGCGGTCGCCGTGCTCGGCGAGGATCTCCGCGGTCCACTCGGGGTTCTCCAGGGCGGCGGTGCCGAGGTTCACGCGTCGGCAGCCGGTCGCGAGGGCGGCGGCGAGCGACTCGTCGTCCCGGATCCCGCCGGAGAGCTCGACGTCCATGTCCACGGCGGCGACGACGTCCGCGAGCAGCGCGGCGTTGCTGCCGCGCCCGAAGGCGGCATCGAGATCCACGAGATGCAGCCAGCGGGCGCCGCCCTCCTGGAAGGTGAGCGCGGCCTCGAGCGGGGCGCCGTAGGCGGTCTCGGAGCCGGCCTCGCCCTGCACCAGGCGCACGGCCTGGCCGCCCTGGACGTCGACGGCGGGCAGGAGCTCGAGCACGGGAGCGATCATGGGGGTCCTCCTGGGACGGGTGGGGGCGGCGCGGGTGCCGGGATGGTGCGGGGTGCCGCAGGGCGGCGAGGAAAGGGCGGCTCAGCCGGCCTGGATGCGCCACCACGAGATGGCGAGGCAGACGACGCCGAGGACGGCCATCGCGACGATCTGCCACCTCGGCCGCTTGCTGCGGTGGAACGACCAGGCGCCGCCGAGGATCATGCCCCCGGCGAAGAGCATGAGGAAGGCGAGGATCATGCCGCGTGCCCGTCGGTGCGGCGCGGCAGGGTCGCGAGCCAGTTGCGCAGCAGGCGCGCCCCGGCCTCCCCGGACTTCTCGGGGTGGAACTGGGTGGCGGACAGAGCCCCGTTCTCGACGGCTGCGACGAAGCGGTCGCCGCCGTGCTCCGCCCAGGTCACCTGCGGCGGAACCATAGGGCCGACGGGATCGAAGTCCCAGGTCCGGGCGGCATAGGAGTGGACGAAGTAGAAGCGCTCGGCCTCGACCCCGGCGAAGAGCACGCTCTCCTCCGGGGTCTCGACCGTGTTCCAGCCCATGTGGGGGACGATCTCGGCCTCGAGCCGGGTCACCTCGCCGGGCCACTGCGACAGACCGGTGGAGCGCTCTCCGTGCTCGGTGCCGGAGTCGAACATGATCTGCAGGCCGACGCAGATGCCGAGCACCGGCAGCCCGCCCGCGAGACGCCGCTCGACGATCCGGTCGCCGCCGACCGCGCGGACCTGCGCGATGGTCTCGGCATAGGCGCCGACGCCGGGGACGACCAGTCCGTCGGCTCCGAGGGCGGCGGGGCGGTCGGCGGTCAGTTCTACGTCGGCGCCGGCGGCCTCGAGGGCCCGCACCACGGAGCGGACGTTGCCGGAGCCGTGGTCGAGGACGACGACGCGGGGCGCTCTGTCCGGTGCGGCGGCGGAGGTGTCGGCGCTCATCGGCGTCGCCCTCGGCCGCGGCGGCCCTCGCCGCCCTGTTCGCCGCCGGAGATGGCCTCGAGGGCCTCGGCGCGGCTCATCGCGACCGGGTCCGCGCCCTCGCCGAGGTCGGAGAGCTCGAGCGCGCCGAGCAGCAGCTGCTCGACGAGGTCGTCGACCGCGCCGAGCACGATCGCGGGCGAGACGTCCTCGCCGCGCTCCCCGTTGCGGTACCGGGTCGCGGTCATGCGGTCGCCGCGGCGCCAGAACAGGACGATGCCGTTGCGCTGCAGGGCGCTCGAGGCGATCGCCGCGAGGTCGTGCGCGGCGGTCTCCTGCAGGGGGCCGACGGCGACGGCGCCGGTGGAGGCGTCGTGGGTGCGGGTGCCGGCGGGGATGTCGATGCCGTCGGTGCGGGCCTCGCGGCCCAGGCGGATCACGCCGGCGAGCGCGCGGGCGTCGGCGACGGTGGTCGCGACGACGGCGACCGCCGGGATCTGCTCCTCCTCGACGGCGGGCTCGGCGGCGGGAGCGGCGCCCTCCGGGGCTGCGCCGAGGAGGTCCTCGACGGTCAGCTCGCCGTCCCCGAGGTCGAGGCCCTGGGTGAGCCGGGCGAACTCGGCGTCGACGTCCTCGGGATCGGGTCCGGGGCGGTCGGCGGTGCTCACAGGGCCCCCTTGGTCGAGGGCACGTCGAGCACCCGGTCGTCGTATGCGCAGGCGGCGCGCAGCGCGCGGGCGAGCGCCTTGAACTGGGCCTCGACGATGTGGTGCGGGTCCCGGCCGGCGAGCACCCGCATGTGCAGGCAGATCGCCGCATGGTGGGCGATCGACTCGAGCACGTGGCGGGTGAGGGAGCCGGTGAAGTGGCCGCCGATGAGGTGCAGGGCCTGCGCCTCGCTCTCCCCCTCGTGCACGCAGTAGGGGCGGCCGGACAGGTCCACGACCGCCTGGGCGAGCGCCTCGTCGAGCGGGACCATCGCGTCGCCGAAGCGGGCGATGCCCTTCTTGTCGCCGAGGGCCTCGCGCAGGGCCTGGCCGAGCACGATCGCGGTGTCCTCGACGGTGTGGTGGGCGTCGATGTGGGTGTCGCCGGTCGCCTTCACAATGAGGTCGAAGCGGGCGTGGGTGCCGAGCGCCGTGAGCATGTGGTCGAAGAAGGGCACCGTGGTGGAGATGTCCACCTGGCCGGTGCCGTCGACGTCCAGGGTCACCTCGACGCTGGACTCGCGGGTGGCGCGGGTGATCGTCGCGGTGCGGCGGCGGGGGGTCTCGGTCATCGGGGGTCGGCCTCCTCGAGGGCGGTGCGGAAGGCGGCGTCGTCCTCCGGGGTGCCGATCGACACCCGCAGCCAGGGCTGGGGGCCGACCTCCCGGATGAGCACGCCGCGGTCGAGCAGGGACTGCCACACGGCGCGGCGGTCCGGGGCGCCGCGCAGCAGCGGCTGGAAGTACAGGAAGTTCGCGTCCGACGGGGCGACGACGTGGCCGCGCTCGCGCAGATGCTCCTCGAGGGCGTCGCGGGTCGCGCGCAGGGCGGCGACCTGGGCGAGCAGCTCCTCGCGGTGGGCGAGGGCGGTCCGGGCGACGGCCTGGGTGACGGCGGAGAGGTGGTAGGGCAGGCGCACGATGCGCAGGGAGTCGACGATCTCCGGGTCCGCGACGAGGTAGCCGAGGCGGCCGCCGGCGAGCGCGAAGGCCTTGGACATGGTGCGGGTGACCACGAGGTGCGCGAACTCGGGCAGCAGCTCGAGGGCGCTGGGCACGCCGTCGCGGCGGAACTCGCCGTAGGCCTCGTCGACGACCAGCAGGCTGCCGGTCTCCGCGAGGGCCTCGGCGGCGGCGCGGATCACGGCGGGCTCGAGGGCGGTGCCGGTGGGGTTGTTGGGGCTCGTGAGCACCAGCACGTCGGGGCGGTGCTCGGCGATCGCGGCGGTGACGGACTCCGCGGTCAGCGCGAAGTCGGGGGCCTCGCCGCGGGGCACGGCGATCCAGCGGGTGAAGGTGTCGCGCGCGTACTCCGGGTACATGGAGTAGTGCGGGGAGAAGCCGAGCGCGGTGCGGCCCGGGCCGCCGAAGGCCAGCAGCAGCTGGTGCATGACCTCGTTGGACCCGTTCGCGGCCCACACCGCCTCGACCGGGGGCGCGGGGATCCCGGCCTCCTCCGCGAGATAGGCGGCGAGGTCGGCGCGCAGCGCGGTGAACTCGCGATCCGGGTAGCGGTGCAGCGTCGAGGCGGTCTCCGCGACGGCGCGGCCGATCGCCGCGGCGAGCGCGGGCGAGGGCCCGTAGGGGTTCTCGTTGACGTTCAGCAGATGGGGCACGTCGATCTGGGGGGCGCCGTAGGGCTCCTCGCCGCGCAGGTCGTCGCGGCGGGCGGGGATCCGACGCGCCGCGGCGGGCGGCACGGGGGCGGTCTCGGAGGTCTCGACGGGCATGGGTCCCATCGTAGAGGCCGCACCTTCGCCGGGGCCCGGGCGTCCACTCTGTCCGGGGCGCGATGCGGCGCGGGCCACAGCCGGGGTCCGCGGCCCGGGCACCTCAGGAGCGCGCGGCTACGCTGGAGCGATGTTCCGCTCCCTCGGCGCCCTCGTCGGCGATCTCCTGGCCGTCCTGCTGTTCGTCGCGATCGGGCTGATCCAGCACGGCAGCTCGCTCACGACGGAGAGCATCGCCCTGGTCGGCTGGCCCTTCGCGCTCGGCGCCCTGCTCGGGCACCTGGCGATCCGCTCCTGGCGGGCCCCGTTCCGTCTCTGGCCGCACGGCGTGTTCATCTGGGCGATCACGATCGCCGCGGCGATGGCCGTGCGCACTCTCTTCCAGGCGGGCACCGAGGTGTCCTTCGTGATCGTCACGGCCGTGACCCTGGGCGTGCTCATGCTGGGCTGGCGCGCCCTGGCCCTGTTCCTCACGCGCGGCGAGCGCGCCGCGACCGTGCCGCCGGCCGTGTCGGCGGCGCCTGCCGGCCCGGCGTCTCCGGACTCCCCCGCCTCCGCGAACTCCCCGGTATCGGCCGACGAGCAGGAGGCCGAGGCGAGCCCGTCGGCCGAGGTCGAGCCCGCGGACGGCGACCGATCCGAGAAGGCCTCGTCCGCCGGCACCGACGCCCCGGAGCCCGCGGCCGAGGAGCGCTGAGGCTCCCCGGCCGCCGCCGGGTCACTCGCCGGCGGCGAAGCGCTCCTGCCCGATGACCGGTCGCAGCGACTGCTCGACCTCGCTGGTCGCGAACCAGCGGTGCAGCGCCCCGTCGAGGAGGACGTTGCCGAGGGCGCCCAGGATCATCGACTGGTCGAGGGACAGGTGCCTTTCGGCGCGCACGCCCGTGCCGGTGGCGACGGCGTCGTGGAAGCCGCCGGGGCCGTAGGCGCCGAGCTCCGACTCGATTCGGGACAGGTTCTCGATCGCGGCCTCGCGCTCGTACTGCATCGCGAGGAAGGCGGCGTGCGGGGTGACGACCCCGTCGAGGCCCTGCGGGTACTCCTGCCCCGCGACCCAGTCGGTGCCCGCGGCGTCGGAGAAGTACCCGATGGGGTTCAGGCCCAGCGCGTCGACGCCGTACTCGCGGTACCCGGCGTGCGGGTCCGAGCTCGGCGAGAAGCCCCAGTACCCGTAGCCCGCCTCGTCGAGGCCGTGCTCGCGCTGGGCGCGCACGTGCAGCGGATGGTTCACGCCCCAGCTGTCCGGGGCCCACTCCGCCTCGGGGACGAACAGGTCCGGCATCAGCTCCTCGAACATCGAGCCGCCCCAGCCAGGCACGACCCGGAACCCGCGGTACTCGTGGGCGCCCTCGAAGACGTCCACGCCCTCGTAGGTCGCCCACTCCCCCACGGGCGCCATCTCGGGCCAGTCCCAGTCCGGCGGGAAGGTGCGAAAGGTGGTGAAGTACGCGCCGGCCGGGAACTGCCCGGTCATGATCCCGAGATAGGTGACCATGCGCGCCTCGGACACGGCGGTGTCGTAGTGGTGGGTCGCGTGGTACCAGACCTCCGGTCCGCCCACGCCGTTCCACGGCACGGCCCGGACCACGCCCTCGCGGGAGGGGTCCTCGAGCCAGAAGCCGCCGACGACCTGGCCGGGTTGGGCGGCGACCTCCCGGTCCCAGAACACGTCCCAGCGCATCGCGTCGAAGAGAGCGCGGGCGATGCGGGCGTTGGAGGGGTCCGCCTCGGCGACAAGGTGCAGGGCCGCGCCGAGCCAGCCCATGTCCACGCTCGAGACGAAGGGGACGACCACGTCGCCCGAGCCGGGCCAGCTGCGCAGGATGCTGCCGTCCGCCTCGTCGTACCAGTTGACGTACATGCCGGAGGGCTCGTGGCGCTCCATGCGCTGCAGGGTCGCGAGGGTGCGGGCGATACGCCGACGGGACTCGCCGGGCGTGATCAGTCCCAGCTCGCGGGCCACCAGCGTGGACCACAGCAGTCCGCCGATGTTCGTCGGCGAGGTGTACCCGGAGCGGGTCTGGAGGTCCGCGCCGATGTTGTCCGCGGCGAGGCCGGTGTCGGGGTGGGTCATCGCGTCGAGCGAGCGCCAGGTGTCCGCCGCCCAGCGGCGCAGCAGCGCCTCGGGACCCTCGGATCCGGGAGCGCCGCCGCCCCGTCCGGCCGGTGCGGGAGCGGCGGCGTCGGCGTGGGCGGTGCCGCCGACGGTGGCGGCCGCGGCGCCCGCCACCCCCGCCCCGAGCAACGACGCCAGTCCGAGGACTCCGCGGCGGGAGTGCCGCCGCGCCGCGGTGAAGTCCTGCCGCTCGAGGGCGACGGCGCGGGGCGGCGTGCGGGGGAGGCGGGCGGGGGTGTGGGATCGAGCGTGCATGGGGACTCCTTCGTCGTGCGCGCTGGGGCTGCGGGTCAGGGGGTCACTTGATACCGGTGGTCGCGATGCCCTGGATGAAGTGTCGCTGGAAGATCACGAAGACCACGAGGATCGGCAGCACGATGAGCGAAGCTCCCGCGAGCAGCAGTCCGTAGTCGGTCTCGTTCTGGCCGGTCGAGATCAGGGCGAGGGCCACCGGGAGGGTGTAGGTGCTCTCCGAGGAGGAGACCACCAGGGGCCACAGGAAGTTGTTCCAGGACCCCAGGAACGTGAGGATGCCGAGGGTCGCGAAGGCGGGCCCCGCGAGCGGCATGTAGATGCGGAAGAAGATCGCGACCTCGCCGACGCCGTCCAGACGGCCGGCCTCGAGGAGCTCGCGGGGGATGCCCAGGAAGAACTGGCGCATGAGGAACACGCTGAAGGGCTGCACCAGGAAGGGCAGGATCAGCGCGGGGATCGTGTTGGCGAGCCCCATGTTCACCACCAGCACGTACTGGGGGATGAAGGTGACCAGCCCGGGGATCATCAGGCAGGCGAGGACCACTCCGAAAAGGATCCGCTTGCCCGGGAAGCGCAGGTGCGCCAGCGCGTAGCCGAACATCGAGCTGAGCACCAGGTTGCCGACGGTGACGACCACCGCCACCACCGCCGAGTTCGAGAAGTAGCGGCCGAAGGGCCGTTCGAACAGGCGGCGGAAGTTGTCGAGAGTGGGCTGCTCGGGCAGCCAGGTGGGCGGCACCCGGAGCAGCTCCCCCTGGGTCTTCAGGCTGCCCAGCACCATCCACAGGAAGGGGGTGATGACCAGCAGCAGGAAGACGGTGAGGACGATGTAGGTCAGGACGGGACGGCGACGCTCGAGCATCACTTCTCCCTCATCAGACGGAACTGCACGAGGGTGACCACGCCGATGACCAGGAAGGTCAGGTAGGCCATGGCGCCGGCGACCCCGTAGTTGCCGAAGCCGAACTGCTCGTAGGTGTACATGGAGGCGGAGACCGTGGAGTTCAGCGGGCCGCCACCGGTCATCACGAAGGGCTCCTCGAAGAACTGCAGGTAGCCGATCGAGGTGGTCACCAGGACGAAGAGCATCGTCGGCCGGATCGAGGGGAGGGTGATGTTCAGGAAGCGCTGCCAGGCGCCCGCGCCGTCCAGCGCGGCCGCCTCGTGGAGCTGACGGTCCACCGCCTGCAGGCCCGCGAGGAAGATGACCATCGAGGTGCCGAAGTTGCGCCACACGGCCATCACCACGAGGGAGAGCAGGGCGGTGCGCTGATCGCCGAGCCAGTGCGGCCCGTCGATGCCGACCCAGCCGAGCACCGTGTTCACCAGACCCGTGTCCGGCTGGAGCAGGAAGCGCCAGACCACGGCGACCGCGACGATCGAGGTGATGACGGGGGTGTAGAAGCCGACGCGGAAGACCGCGCGCAGCTTCCCCACCCCGCGGTCCAGGGCGATCGCCGCGGCGAGGCCCGCGATGATCGTCAGCGGCACACCGAGGAGCACGAACACCGCCGTGTTCGCCGCGGCCCGTCGGAAGACGGGGTCGGCGAAGGCCGTCGCGTAGTTCTCCAGCCCCACGAACTCGACCGCGAAGGGCGAGCGGATGTCGGTGATCCGCATGTCGGTGAACGACATGATCATCGACTGCAGCACCGGCCAGGCGGTGAAGGTGAGGAAGAGGATAACGAAGGGCAGGGCCAGCAGCAGGCCCGCGCGGGCCTCGGCCCCGCCGCGACGGGAGCGGCGGGACCGGCGCGGGGCGTCCGTCCGGCCGACGGCGGTGCTCGTGCTCATCTCAGGCCCCGGTGCCGATGGCCTGGGCGTCGGACTGGGTGGTGGCCAGCGCCTCCGCCGGGGCGAGGTCGTTCTTGCAGACCTCCTCGACCTGCGCGTCGAACTTCGCGGCGACCTGCTCCCAGGTGGCGATGACCGGCGGGGCGAGGGCGGTGTCGAGCTGGGTGCGGAAGGCCTCGAACTTCTCGTTCGAGGAGACCGAGTCGTCCTCCCAGGCGGTCTTCTGCGCGGGCAGGTCGGTGGAGATCGAGAACCACTGCACCTGCACTTCGGGACGGGAGAGGTACTCCACGAGCTTCCAGGCCGCGTCGCGGTTCTCCGTGCCCTGGAAGACACCGAGGTTGGCGCCGCCGAGGAAGGAGGAGCTGGTCTCCTTGGTGGGCATCACGAAGACGCCGTACTTGTCGGCGAAGCCCTCGCCGCCCACCGCCTCGACCGCGCTCATCATCCACGGGCCGGAGATGAACATCGGCACCGCGCCGGAGACGAAGTCCTGCTCGGTGACGCCGTCGGCGGGGGCGGGGTTGGCGAGCCCGTCGGTGAAGTAGGACTGGTAGTACGCCAGCGCCTCCTCGTTCGGGGCGGACTCGAAGGTGAACTCGCCGCCGGCCTCGTCGACGACGCCGCCGCCGTTGGACCACATCAGCGGCAGCACGGTCTGCCAGGACCCCTGGCCGCCGGGCTGGAGGGAGATGCCCCAGGTGGCGTCGGCCTTCTCCTGGAAGGCCGCGGCGAGGGCGACGAGCCCGTCCCAGTCGGTGGGCGGCTCGGTGATCCCGGCCTGCTCGGCGAGGTCCTTGCGGTAGTAGACGAGGCGGGTCTCGACGTACCACGGCACGCCGTAGACGGTGTCGTCGACGGTCACGGAGCCGAGGGCGCCCTCGAAGTAGTCGTCGGTGGCGATCGACTCCGGGGTGGGCTCGAGCGCCGAGAGGCCGACGAACTCGGCCATCCAGGTGGAGCCGACCTGGGCGACGTCGGGGGCGGTGCCCGCGGCGATCGCGGAGGTGAACTTGTCATGGGCGCTGTCCCAGGGGACCGGGGTCACCTCGACGGTGACGTCGGGGTTCTCTTCCTGGAAGCCGGTGAGCAGCTCGGGCAGCTTCTCGCCCTCGGCGCCCATGGCCCAGACGGTGAGGCTGCCGGTGGCGGGGCCTTCGGCGATCGGCTCGGCGGGGTCGGCCGCGGAGCCGTCGCCCTCGTCGGGGCGGCCGCAGCTCGCGGCGAGGGTCGCGGTGGCGGCGAGGCCGAGGCCGGTGAAGGCCCGGCGGGTGAGGCGGTGCATGGAGACTCCTTCGTCCGGTTCGTCCGGAGACGCGCCCGGAACAGGTCCGGGCGGTGAGGGCGCCTCGTGATGGAAGCGCTTACATCGAGCCATGACGGTAGCGCAGGCGCGCAGGGAGCACAACTCCCGGTCGGTCACCAGAGGTGTTCCCGGCGGGTCACCGGGGCGGCAACGTGCCGCAGGGCGGGCCGTCGGGCCGGCCGTCGGGTCAGCGGGGGTCGGGGCGCTGCGCCGTGGTCCACTCCTGCAACCGCGGGGACTGCAGCAGGGCGAGGGTCAGCGCGGCCCCGGTGGCCCACAGCGCCGGACCGGTCCAGCGCACCACCTCGGGGTCCTCCCCGGCGGCCCACAGCGTCACGATCAGGGACCCGATGACGCAGCAGATCAGCAGCAGGGTCAGCGCCAGGGCCTGGCCCTCGCCGATCGTGTCCCCGCCCAGGATCCGCAGCAGAGACACCAGGGCCCAGAGTGTCGTGACCGTGAGGATGCCGAAGGCGATCACGAACACGGTGCTGAGCTCGCCCTCCGCCGTCGGATCGGCGAGGATCTGGATCGCGAAGAGACCCAGGCGCGCGGTCACGCTCCGCGTGTCGCCGTCCTCGTCGGTGCTCTCCGAGAGGAGCCAGGGCATCACCGCGCCGATCACGAGCCCGGCGAAGGCGGCGCACGCGAGGACGGTCACCACCCCGCGCTCGAGTTGGGTGACGCGCAGCTCGGTCCGTGCGATCCGCCGGCGCAGCTCCATCATCTCCTCGGCGCGGGCCCGGGAGTCCGGGTTCTCCTCACCGCTGTCGGACCGCTCGTCCATGAGTCCCTCCCCCGGGCGGCCGCGCCGCCCTCAGCGCTCGAAGCGGATGTCGATCGCGCGGCCGTGGGCGGGCAGGCCCTCCGCGGCGGCGAGCGTGGTGGCGGCCTGTCGAGCGCTCTGCAGCGCCGTCTCGTCGTAGTGGACGACATGGATACCGCGCAGGAAGGTCTGCACGCCGAGTCCGCCGGTGAAGCGCGCGGTGCCGCCGGTGGGCAGCACGTGGTTGGAGCCGGCCGCATAGTCGCCGAGGCTCACGGGGCTGTGCGCGCCGACGAAGACGGCCCCCGCGTTGATGACCCGCGCGGCGACCGCGGCCGCGTCCGCCGTGTGGATCTCGAGGTGCTCGGCCCCGTAGGCGTCGACGACGGCGAGGCCCTGCTCGAGATCGGCGACCAGCACCGCCCCGCTCTGCGGTCCGGTCAGCGACTCCTCGATCCGCTCGCGGTGCAGCGCCTCGGGCACCTGCCGCGCGAGCTCCCTCTCGACGGCCGCGACGAGCTCGGGCGAGTCGGTGACCAGGACGCTCGCGGCGAGCGGGTCGTGCTCGGCCTGGGAGACGAGGTCCGCGGCGACGAAGCGCGGATCCGCGCTGGCATCGGCCAGGATCGCGATCTCGGTGGGGCCGGCCTCCGCGTCGATCCCCACGCGGCCGCGCACGAGGCGCTTCGCGGCGGCGACGTACACGTTGCCGGGACCGGTCACGAGGTCCACGGGCTCGAGACCCGCCCCGTCCCCGAGATCCTCGGCGCCGTGCGCGAGGAGCGCGATGGCCTGGGCGCCGCCCGCGGCGATCACCTCGGTGACCCCGAGCAGCGCGCAGGCGGCGAGGATCGTCGGGTGCGGAAGCCCGCCGAACTCCTTCTGCGGCGGCGAGGAGAGGACGATCTCCCCCACCCCGGCGACCTGCGCGGGGACCACGTTCATGACCACGGAGCTGGGCAGCACGGCACGCCCACCGGGGACGTAGAGGCCGACGCGGCGCACGGGCACCCACCGCTGGGTGACGGTGCCGCCGGGGACCACCTCGACGCGCTCCTCGGGGCGCACCTGGGCGCCGTCCACCGCGCGCACCCGCGCGATGGACTGTTCGAGGGCGGCGCGGATCGCCGGGTCCAGCTCGACGAGCGCCCGGGAGATCTCCTCGGCGGGCACCCGCAGGTGCTCGGGACGGATCCCGTCGAAGCGCTCCGAGGCGTCGAGCACCGCCGCGGCACCGCGGGCGGCGACGTCCTCGACGACCGGTCGCACGGCCGCGGTCGCCGCCTCGACGTCGAGCTCGGCGCGGGGCAGCGCGGCGATCAGCTCGGCCGGGCCCAGAGGATGCGCCCGCAGGTCGGTGACGGCGAGTCGGGTCTGGCGATCACGGGGGGCGCTGCTCTCGGACATGCCGAGGAGTCTAGGCGGCCGCAGCCCGCGGGGTCCGGCGGGTCCGGCGCGGCTCCTCCGCCTCGCGGCGCGATCCGGCTACGGTGCCCCCGTGCTCACCGCCTTCCTCCTCACCCTCGTCGCGGGCGGTGCCACCGCCATCGGCGCAGCCCTCGGCGTCCTCGGCCGCGGGACCAGCCCGAAGGCCCTGGCAGGTGGCCTGGGGCTCTCCGCGGGCGTCATGCTCTACGTCTCCTTCATCGAGCTCCTGCCGCAGGGCGCCCAGGTGCTCTCGGGCGGGGGCGCGATCACCGCGCGCGGCACCCTCATCGCGACCGTCTCCTTCTTCGTCGGCATCGCCCTGATCGCAGTCCTCGACCGCCTGGTCCCCGAGGCCGTGAGCCCCCATGAGTTCTCCGGCCGCATGGCGGGCGCCCAAGGGCATACCGAGGTGCGGGCCCCGGACGAGCGCGCCGCCGACCTCGCCCTGCGCGCCCGCCTGCTGCGCACCGGGACGGTGACCGCGCTGGCCCTCGCGCTCCACAACGTCCCCGAGGGGTTCGCGACCTTCGTCGCCGCCCTGCAGGCGCCCGAGATCGCGATCCCCGTGGTCGCCGCGATCGCTCTGCACAACATCCCCGAGGGGCTCGCGGTCGCGGTGCCCGTGCGCCGGGCGACGGGCTCGCGCTCGAAGGCGTTCTGGCTCGCGACCCTCTCGGGGCTCGCGGAGCCCGTCGGCGCCCTCGTCGGCTTCCTGCTGCTCGCCCCGTTCCTGAGCGGCGGAGCGATGGGCGCGATCCTCGCCGGGGTGGCCGGCGTGATGGTCTTCGTGTCGCTCGACGAGCTGCTCCCCGCCGCGGAGGAGACCGGCGAGCACCACACCGTGATCTACTCGTTGATCGTCGGCATGGCCGTGATGGCGGCGACGCTGCTGGTGCTGTGACCCGGGTGGGTCGGGGTCGGCACGGGGTGGGTCCGGGCAGGGGCCCGAGCGCACCGACCGAGGGGATGAGGGGGATCATGGACGGGATGGACAGCGACACGATGCCGAGGCGGGCCGCCGGGGGGACCCGGTCGCTGCGCGCCGCGCTGGGCGCGCTCGCCCTCGTCCTGTCCCTCGGGGCCTGCGACCTGCTCGACGACCCCCGCTCCCCCGAGGAGTCGGAGACCACCGCCGCCGCGTCCCCGATGGACCCCGCCGAGGTCGCCGAGTCCGCCGGCACCGCGGCGGATCCGGCCTGGCTCTGCGATCCGGGCGGCGACCACGACGCCCCCGCGGTCCCGGACGGCGACGCCTCGGATCCCGGCAGCGCGACCGTCGGGACCCTGACCCCGCAGTCCGTCACGGCCGACGGCTCCGAGGTGACAATCTCCGGCCCGCTCTCCCTCCCCGACGGGACGGAGTACACGGGCTTCGTGCCCGAGGCGGTCGTCGTCCCCGCCGATCCGCTGCAGCGAGGCGCCCCCGCGGCCGGCTGGGCGGAGGTCCTCGCGGGACGACCCGCGGCGGACTCCCCCACCCCGCCGATCGTCGTGCGAGAGCGGGTCGAGGTCCCCGCCGACGGCTCCGCCCCGACGGCGGCGACCGCCCATCTGACCCTCGGCACCTGCGACGACTCCCCGCTCCCCGACGGCGCCTATGTGCTCCGCCTGCTCGCGGCGGACGGCACCTGGGCGGCCGACGGCAACGTGCTGCTGGACGTGGTCGGGGGAACCGCCCGCGCCGTGCCCGGAGCGGTCACCGCTCCCGACGGGGAGGTCCCGGTGGACCTCTCCGGGCTCACCTGCCGCGCCGCGCCCGCCGCCGTCGGCGACGGGGACGGGCTCGCGCTCGCGGTCGAGGACCCCGTCACGACCCTCCCGGCGCAGCCCGGGGAGGACGGCACGGCTCGCGGAGTGAGCGCCGCCGTCACGGTCACCGCGGCGGAGCCCGGGAGCCGCACGCTGCTGCAGGGGATCGTGCTCCTCGAGCCGTCCACGGGCACGATCGTGGCCGGGGCCCGCAACGCGGACCGCCTCCCGCTGCAGTGGATCGGCCCCGAGGGCGTCACCCGCACGGAGACCGCGTGGACCACCACGGAGACCTGCACGCGCGGCGCCCTCGGCGTCGGTGAGCTGCAGGCGAGGGCCTTCGCGGTGACCGTCGACGCGGACGGCGCGACCCACGTGCTGCTCTCCGATCCCTGGACCGTGACCGTCACCGAGGGCGACGGCTCCTGACCCCGGGCCGCACGCGAGCCCGTTCCCCGTGCGGAGGCCGTCCCGTACCGTGGAGGCGTCCGGATCGATCCGCGAGCCCCGCCGCCCGGATCAAGGCGTCTTGACGTCAAGATAGTCTGGACCTCACGACCCATGCCGCACCGACCGAGGGAGCCCCGCGACACCATGGCGCGCATCATCTACACCCACACCGACGAGGCGCCGATGCTGGCCACCGCCTCGTTCCTGCCGATCCTGGAGGCGTTCTCCACGACCGCCGGGATCGACGTGACCACCCGGGACATCTCGCTGGCCGGCCGCATCGTCGCGGCCTTCTCCGACCTCCTGCCCGAGGAGCAGCGCGAGGCCGACGCCCTCGCCGAGCTGGGCGAGCTGGCGAAGACCCCCGAGGCCAACATCATCAAGCTCCCCAACATCTCCGCCTCGGTGCCGCAGCTGCAGGCCGCGATCGCCGAGCTGCAGGGCCAGGGCATCGCGCTGCCGGACTACCCCGAGAACCCCGAGACCGACGCGGAGAAGGACGCCCGCGCCCGGTACGACTCCGTCAAGGGCTCGGCCGTGAACCCCGTCCTGCGCGAGGGCAACTCCGATCGCCGCGCCCCCGAGGCGGTCAAGAGCTTCGCCCGCAAGCACCCCCACCGGATGGGCGCCTGGAGCAGCGACTCGAAGACCTCCGTGGCGACCATGGGGGCCGACGACTTCCGCGCCAACGAGCAGTCCGTCGTGATGGACTCCGCGGACACCCTCTCCATCGTGCACGTCGCCGCCGACGGTGCCGAGACCGTGCTGAAGGCCGCGATCCCCGTCCTCGAGGGCGAGGTCGTCGACTCCACCGTGATGCGCGTGGCCGCGCTCGAGACCTTCCTGCGCGCGCAGATCGCCGCCGCCAAGGAGCAGGGCGTCCTCTTCTCCCTGCACCTCAAGGCCACGATGATGAAGGTCTCCGACCCGATCCTCTTCGGCCACGCGGTCCGGGCCTTCTTCCCGACCCTCTTCACCCAGTACGGCGACGCGCTCGCCGCGGCCGGCCTGTCCCCCAACAACGGGCTCGGCGGCCTCCTCGCCGGGATCGACGAGCTCGAGGAGTCCGTGCGCGAGGGCGCCCGCGCCGCCATCGAGAAGGACCTCGCCGACGGCCCCGACCTCGCCATGGTCAACTCCGCCAAGGGCATCACGAACCTCCACGTCCCCTCCGACGTCATCATCGACGCCTCCATGCCGGCGATGATCCGCACCTCGGGCCACATGTGGACCAAGGACGACACCGAGCAGGACACCCTCGCGGTGATCCCCGACTCCTCCTACGCCGGCGTCTACGCCGCGACCATCGAGGACTGCCAGATCAACGGCGCCTTCGACCCCACCACCATGGGCACCGTCCCGAACGTGGGCCTGATGGCGCAGAAGGCCGAGGAGTACGGCTCGCACGACAAGACCTTCGAGATCGCAGCCGACGGCCGCGTCGAGGTGCGCGACGGCTCCGGCGCCGCACTCATGACCCACGAGGTCTCCGCCGGCGACGTCTTCCGCGCCTGCCAGGCCAAGGACGCCCCGATCCGCGACTGGGTGCAGCTGGCCGTGCGCCGCTCCCGCATCTCCGGCATGCCCGCCGTGTTCTGGCTCGACGAGTCCCGCGCCCACGACCGCAACCTCATCGCGAAGGTCGAGCAGTACCTCGCCGAGGGCGTGGACGGCGAGAGCACCGAGGGCCTGGACCTACGGATCCTCTCCCCGATCGAGGCGACCAAGCACACCCTCGCCCGCGTCCGCGCCGGCGAGGACACCATCTCGGTGACCGGCAACGTGCTGCGCGACTACCTCACCGACCTCTTTCCGATCATGGAGCTCGGCACGAGCGCCAAGATGCTCTCCGTGGTCCCGCTGATGAACGGCGGCGGACTCTTCGAGACCGGCGCCGGCGGCTCCGCGCCCAAGCACGTCCAGCAGCTCGTCGAGGAGGACTACCTGCGCTGGGACTCCCTCGGCGAGTTCCTCGCGCTCGCCGAGTCCCTGCGCCACCTCTCGCGCACCGCGGACAACCCCCGCGCCGCCGTGCTGGCGGACGCCCTGGACCGCGCGACCGCGACCCTGCTCGACGAGGGCAAGTCGCCGCAGCGCAAGCTCGGCTCGATCGACAACCGCGGCAGCCACTTCTACCTCGCCCTCTACTGGGCCCAGGAGCTGGCGAAGCAGACCGAGGACGCGGAGCTCGCCACCGCCTTCGGGCCGATCGCGACGGAGCTCACCGAGGGCGAGTCGACCATCGCCGCGGAGCTGCTCGCGGTGCAGGGCAAGCCCGCGGACATCGGCGGCTACTACCGCCCCGACCCGGCGAAGACGGCGGCGGTCATGCGCCCGTCGGCGACCTTCAACCGCATCCTCGAGGAGATCGCCGCGGCGCTGTGAGGCCAGGCCCCTCCTCCTGAGGACCCGCGTCCGGCAGCCCCGGGCGCGGGTCCTCCTGCTCCCGGGCGGAGATCCGCCCCCGACCCCTGCCGAGGTGTCCCCGTGCCCGTCATCCCCTCCCCCGTCGACGGCATCGACCTGCGCTACGACGTCTCCGGCGACGGCCCCGCGCTCGTACTCCTGCACGGCTCGGTGCTCTCCCGCGCGATCTGGCGCGGCCTCGGCTATCTCGCGTCGCTCGCCGCCGAGCACACCGTGATCCGCATGGATCTGCGCGGTCACGGCGGATCGGGCGCCCCGCACGAGTCCTCGGCGTACACCCAGGCGGCCTTCGTCGCGGATCTCCTCGCGGTGCTCGACGCCGAGGGCCACGCCCGCGCGGCGCTGCTGGGCTACTCCCTGGGGGCGCGCGTGGCGCTCAGCTGCGCCCTCGAGCATCCGGGGCGCATCACCCGCCTGGTGAGCCTCGGCGGCTCGGCCTCCGCCCAGCAGGGCGCGGTGGACGCCGTCTTCTTCCCCGGCGTGATCGACGCGGTCCGCGAGGACGGCATGGAGGCCTTCTGTGCGGGGCAGGGGCTCGGCCCGGACGTCTCCTCCCGCCGGGCCCGTGCGACCCGCACCGCCTTTCTCGCGGCCGATCCCCGGGCGGTCGCAGCCCTCCTCGCCGCCACCGACGCCACCGACGGCGTGCCCGACGAGGCCCTCGCCGCCTGCACCGTGCCCGCACTCTGGATGGCCGGGAGCGAGGATCATCCGCGGCTGGAGCACTCCCGCCGGGCCGCCGCGCTGATGCCGGATGCGGAGTTCGTGGAGCTCCCGGGCCGGGACCACGGCGGCACGCTGTTCCCGCCGGAGCCCGTGCTCGAGCAGGTGCTGCCCTTCCTGCGCTAGAGCACCTGGCGGATCAGGGCCACGAGCGCGACCACGACGATGATCCCGCGGAGCACCCCCTCGGGCAGCCGCTTGGCCAGGTGCGCCCCGAAGTAGCCGCCCAGCAGCGCGCCGACGGCGATCGCGGCCGTGGCGATCCAGACGATCTCGACCCCGAGCACCACGTGGGCGATGAGGTACACCGTCGCCGCGGCGGCGTTGACCACCAGGCTCGCGAGGTTCTTGACGTGGTTGACCTGCCCCATGGGCTTGCCGGTGAGGGCGCCGAGCACGCCGAGGTAGAGGATGCCCTGGGCGGCGGTGAAGTAGCCGCCGTAGATCGAGGCGCCGCCCATCGCGGCGAGCAGCGCCGGGGAGCGGTACGGGCTCGCCGCGGAGGAGGGGGCGCCGTTCGCACTCGCGCCGTCCGCCGTCGGGCCGGCGGCCGCCGCGCGCCGCTCGCGCCGCGCGGTGATCGCCCGGGTGATGCGCTTCTGGAAGACCACCAGCAGCAGGGCGACGACGATCAGGATCGGCACCACCACGTCGAGCGCGTCGGACGGCGAGAGCAGCAGCAGCACCGCACCCGCCGAGGCCAGCACCGTGGTGGTGCCGATGAGGGGCAGCAGGTCGCGGCCCTCGGCGGCGATCTCCCGCCGGTAGCCGGTGACGGAGCCGATCGTGGAGAAGAGGATGCCGATCGTGTTGGTCCGCACCGCCGTGCCCGGCGGGACGCCGAGGGCGAGCAGCACCGGCAGGGTCAGCAGCGACCCCGAACCGACGGCCGCGTTGATGGCCCCGGCGAGGGTGCCCAGGACCAGCAGGACGGCGAGGGAGAGGGGATCCACCCGGAGCACCTTAGTGCGCACGCGGCCGGGGGCGGGACGCGGTCCGCGCCTCCCGGCCGCCGCGCGGACTCAGACCAGGGAGATCTCGCGCCCCTCCTCGGCGGAGCGGTAGATCGCCTCGAGCAGGCGCACCACCTCCACACCGTGCCAGGCGGGGGCCACGGACTCCGCGCGGCCCTGGCAGGCCTGCACGAAGTTCGCGATCTCGGCGGCGAAGCCGGGGCCCATCTCGAAGGTGCCCGAGGAGATCTGCGGGGTGATGTTGACGACCGATCCGTGCATCTCCGAGGCGATCTGGAGGCTCGGCTCGAGATCCGCGCCGCCCTTGTCACCGTGGATCGAGACGGCGATCGAGTCGCGGGTCGCGTGCAGCGAGTAGGAGCAGTCGAGCATGAGCACGGCCCCGTTCTCGAAGCGGATCATCGCCCCGGCCATGTCCTCGACGGAGTTCTTCGCAGGGTCGTAGTCGGCGACCTGGTAGCGGGGCATGGTGGTGATGTGGGCGCGGTTGCCGAGGCGGTGGGCGGTGGTGCCGCTGACGGCCACGGCCTTCGGGCTGCCCATGAGGTACCAGGCGAGGTCCAGCACGTGCACGCCGATGTCGAGCAGCGGGCCGCCGCCGGCGATCTCCTTGTCCGCGAACCAGCCGCCGGGGTTGCCGTTGCGGCGGATGCAGCTCGCCTTGGCGTAGTAGATCTCGCCCAGCTCGCCCTCGTCGACGAAGGTCTTCAGGACCTGGCAGTTGGGGGCGTGACGGCGCACGAAGCCGACCTGGACGACGACGTCGTGGGCCTCGGCGACCCGCTGGATCTCGAGCGCCTCGGCGAGGGTGCGGGCGATCGGCTTCTCGACGAGGACGTGCTTGCCGGCCTCGATCGCGGCGATCGCCCACGTGGCGTGGCTGTCGTTCCAGGTGCAGACGCTCACCGCGTCGATGTCGGGATCGGCGAGCAGCTGCTGCGGGTCGCCGTAGGCGTCGGGGGCGCCGAACTCGTCGGCGACGGCGCGGGCGCGCTCGGCGTTCATGTCGGCGACGGCGACGAGCTGGGAGTCGGGGTCGTCGCGATAGGCGGCGAGGTGGATGCGGGCGATGCTGCCGGCGCCGATGACGCCGATGCGGACGGGCCGGGACGGGTTCGTGGTGCTCATGGGGTGGTCTTCCGGTCGGAGCGATGGGTGGTCAGGCGATCTCGAGCAGGCGGCGGGCGTTCGCGAGGCCGCGGGAGCAGCCGAGCCGGCTCTCCTCCCAGCCTTCGAACTCGATCGAGACGAAGCCCGTGAAGTCGGAGGCGCGGATCGCGCGGGCGATGCCGGGCAGGTCGAGGTCGCCGTTGCCGAGCACGGCGCCGCGCAGGTGCTTCCCGCCGCGGCTGCGGAACCAGCCGTCGCCCATCTCCCGCTCGGCGGGCCGGATGTAGAAGTCCTTGAGGTGGACCACCGAGGCGAAGGGCAGGTTCTGGGTGACCGCGGCGACGGGGTCCTCGTCCACGCACACGAAGTTGCCGACGTCGAGGGTGGTGCGGAAGTTCGGCTCGTCGACCGCGTGGACGATGCGCCTCACCCGATCCGCGGACTGCACGAAGAAGCCGTGGTTCTCGAGGCTGGTGGTGATGCCGGCCGCCGCGGCGTGGCGGGCGATCTCGCGGGAGGACTCGACGATCCGTGGCAGGACCTCCTCGAACAGGGGCGTGTCGTCCCCGGGGGCACCGGCGTGGGCGACGACGTCATGGCGCATCCGGGTGATGCCGAGGGCGGCGGCGAGGTCGACGTAGCGGCGCACGCGGTCCACCTGGGCGGCGCGCTCCGCGTCGTCGGCGACGGAGAGGTCCGCGCCGATCGCGAGGTTCGACAGCACGATCCCGGCGGCGTCGGCCGCGGCCCGCACCTCGCGGATCCGGGCGGGGTCGGAGTCGATCGTCGGCAGCGGGCCGTCGGGGTCGTCGCCGAGGATCGCGAGCTCGAGGTGCTCGGCGCCCTGAGCGGCGGTCCATTCGATCGCCTCGAGCAGGCTCATCTCGCCCGAGGAGAGCAGGGGCCAGAGGCTGTAGGAGCTGAGGCCGAGGCGGTACGGAGAGGTCATCGTCGTCCTTCGTGGTCGGTGCTGGTCTGGGGATCGGGGGTCAGCGGGTCGGGGTGCAGGGTGCGGCGGATCCGTTCCCAGGGGGCGGGGACGTCGGGGACGCCGACGAGATCGGTCGAGCCGTGCTCGAACGCGCGGCCGAGCGCGCCGACGAGGGAGCCGTCGGCGGGTAGCGCGGCGGGGACGAGGCGCGGCCGGCCGGGGCCGAGCAGCTGGAGCTCGAGTGCCTCCCGCAGCGGGGCGAGCAGGGTCTCCCCCGCCCGGGAGAGGCCGCCGCCGACGACCACGATCTCGGGGTCGACGGCGAGCAGCAGTCCGGCCAGGCGCGGAGCGATCTCCTCGCAGAAGGCGCGGATCTCCTGCTGGGCGTCCGCATCGCCCCTCGCGGCGCGCTCGAGGAGGGGCCGGGCCTCGTCGCCCGTGGACCACACGAGGCGTCCGCGCCGGGAGCTGGCGGTCCAGCGCATGCCCCGCTGGGTGCCGAGCTCGCCCGCGAGGCGGTACGCTCCCTGCAGGATCCGGCCGTGGACGGTGATCGCGACCGAGATGCGGTGGCCGATCCGCAGGAGCACGAGGCCGTCGGCGGCGGGTCCGTCGGCCTCCGCTCCGAGGCGGTGCTCGGCGAGCGCGGCGAGCTTCACGTCGTTCTCGAGGACCACGGGGGCGCCGAGCTCCTCCGCGAGCTCGCGGGCGAGGTCGCGCCCGGCGAGCGCGGGGAGGGCGAGGCTGCTCCCGACGGAGCCGTCTGCCGTGAGCAGGCCGGGGACGGAGAGGCCGACGGCGCCCAGCGGGCCGGCATCGGCCCCGGCGTCGATCTCTCCGAGCGCGCGGCGCAGCGAGCCGAGCAGGTCCTCGGGGTCCAGGGCGACGGTGCCGCGGGCGAGGACGGTGCCGGCGAGGTCGGCTCGCACGGTGCGCACGGACCGCGCGCCGATGTCGAGTCCCGCGACGTGGGCGGCGTCCGGGGCGAGGCGCAGCCGGCGCGCGGGTCGGCCGGGACCGGGCTCCTCGGCGGGGGCGGCCGGGATCACGAGGCCACGGGCGGCGAGGTCCTCGACGACGATCAGCACGGTGGGGCGGGAGAGACCCGTCGCGGCGACCAGCTCGGCGATGCTCAGCGGCTGCTCGGCCTCGCGCAGGGCGAGGTGGGCGCGGCGCGTGGAGGCCTGGCGGATCTCGGCCGTCGAGCGGTCCTCGCCCATGTCCTCACCCCGCCCGGTTCCGCATCGACCCCTGCGTCGACGTCTGCGCCTCCCTGCCCCGGTGATTATGTAACCACCTTGCAGAATTACCCCGAGCCTATGCCCCGCGGATCCAGGGGGTCAAGCGCCGCGCTGCTCGGCGGGCGGCCGGCCTCGACGGGCGCGCTCAGCGGCCGGCCTCGACGGGCGTGCTCAGCGGCCGGCCTCCGCGAGCGAGCTCAGGGGGTGTGATCCCCGGGCGCGCTCAGCGACCCTCCTCCCGGAGCGCCTCCTCGAGGGCGTCCCGGAGCACGAGGGCGTGGTTCTGCTCGGCATCGCGTGCGGAGTGGAGCAGGGTGATCCTCCGGGCGCCGGCCGCACGGGCCGCACCGAGCAGATCGTGGGCGGCGCCGCCGGCGGCGAGCTCGGCCCGATATCGCTCGGCGAACTCCGCGAAGGAGAGCTCGCCGTGGTGGAAGGCCGTGCGCAGATCGCTGCTCGGGGCGACCTCCTTCCCCCAGAGGTCGTAGCTGAGTCGTTCCTTGGCGATCCCGCGCGGCCACAGCCGATCCACGAGCACGCGGAACGTGCCGGGGACGGCGCCGCCGTCGTCCAGCACGTCCCGCACGCGCTCGAGGTCGATCTCCATGGGATCAGGCGAGCGCCGCGGCGGCCGCCTCGTAGTCGGGCTCCTCGCCGATCTCGGCGACCTGCTGGGTGTAGAGCACGGTGCCGTCCGCGTCGGCGATGACCACCGCGCGGGAGAGGAGGCCGGCGAGCGGGCCGTCGGCCATGGTCACGCCCAGGTCCTCGCCGAAGGAGGAGCGGAAGGCCGAGCCGGTGACGACGTTCTCGAGACCCTCGGCGCCGCAGAAGCGGGCCAGGGCGAAGGGGAGGTCCTTTGAGGCGCACACCACGACGGTGTTCTCGAGGCCGGAGGCGAGCTCGTTGAACTTCCGCACGGACATCGCGCAGGTGCCCGTGTCGACCGAGGGGAAGATGTTCAGCACGATGCGCTGGCCGGCGAGATCAGCGCTCGAGACGGCGCCGAGATCCTGGCCGACGAGATCGAAGCCGGGGAGGGTCGAGCCGACCGCGGGCAGCTCGCCGACGGTGGTGACGGAGTTCTGGTGCAGGGTGATGGAAGCCATGGGTCCATCCTGGCCCCCGAACCTGGACGGCACAAACCGTCGTCGGCGCGCGGCGGTGCCGCCCGCCGGCGAGCCCCGTGCGCGAGGGTGGACGAGGTCAGCCCTGGGTCGCCCGCAGGCGACGGATCTCCTCGTCGACGTCGAAGTCGGCGGCGGGCCACTGCGGGTCGATCTCGCGCAGCGCATCGATGAGCAGCTGCTGCACGGCGATGCGGGCGTACCACTTGCGGTCCGCGGGGACCACGTGCCACGGGGCGCCGACGGTGGAGGTCGCGCGGAGCATCCGCGTGTACGCCTCCTGGTAGTCGTCCCAGTGCTCGCGCTCGTCGACGTCGCCGGGGTTGTACTTCCAGTGCTTGTCGGGCCGCTCGAGCCGCTCCATGAGCCGCTCGCCCTGCTCCTGGTGCGAGACGTGGAGCATGACCTTGACGACCGTCGTGCCCGCCGCGATGAGCTCGCGCTCGAAGGCGTTGATGGCGGTGTACCGGGCGCGGATCTCCTTCGCGTCGGCCCACCCGTGCACGCGGTGGATCAGCACGTCCTCGTAGTGGGAGCGGTCGAACACGCCGATCTGCCCGGGCTCGGGGGCGTGCGGCCTGATCCGCCAGAGGAAGTCGTGCTTCTTCTCCTCGTCGGTGGGCGCCTTGAACGCGGTGATGTCCACGCCCTGCGGGTCGACGCTGCCGACCACGTGGCGCATGATCCCGCCCTTGCCGGAGGTGTCCATGCCCTGTACGACGAGCAGCACGCTGCGGCCGCCCTCGGTGCCGTGGTGCGCGGCGTAGAGCCGCTCCTGCAGCTCGTCGAGCTCCGCATCGCGGGCCAGCAGGAACTCGCGCCCCTCCGCCTTGCGGCCGTCGAAGCCGGGCGTCGCGCGGGAGTCGAGGTCGCGCACGTCCCCCGTCCAGTCGTGCGGGATCGGGATTCCGCGCGGGGCCTGACCGTCGGGGCTCTTCGGGGACTTCTTCGTCGATTTCGCCATGGGGAGGAGCGTAGCCGTCGCCGCTCGCGAGGGCCCGGCTTGACGGTGCGCGGCGCACGGCGGAGGGTCGGGGGATGACTCCCGAGCCCGCGCACCGCGCCGCCCCCGACTCCCCCGCCGCTCCGACCGCGCCGATCGCCCCGTCGGCCTCGGCGTCCGCAAGGACCTTCGCGATCACCGGCGCCCACGTCGTGCCGATCGAGGGCGAGCCCTTCGACGGCACGGTCCTGGTGCAGGACGGGCGCATCGCCGCGCTCGGCCCGGGCGTCGAGCTCCCGGAAGACCTCCCGGTGATCGACGCGGACGGCGCCTGGCTGCTGCCCGGCTTCGTCGACGCGCACGTCCATCTCGGGGTGGACGAGGAGGGCGAGGGCTGGGCCGGGGACGACACCAACGAGATGACCGACCCGGTGATGGCCGCGGCCCGCGCGATCGACGCCGTGAATCCCCTGGACATCGGCTTCGACGACGCGATCATCGGCGGCGTCACTGCGGTCAACGTGAACCCCGGCTCCGGCAACCCCATCGGCGGGCTCGCCGTCGCCCTGCGCACCCACGGCCGGGTCGTCGACGAGATGGTGCTGAGGAGCCCCTCCGGGCTGAAGGCCGCGCTCGGCGAGAACCCCAAGCGCGTCTACGGGGAGCGGAAGCAGACCCCCTCGACCCGGCTCGGCGTCGCCCTCACGATCCGTCAGGCCTTCGCGACCGCGCGCGCCTGGTCGCGCAAGCCGGTCGAGGAGCGGGACGCGGACCTCGTCTCCGAGGCGCTGACGAGGGTGCTCGAGCGGGAGATCCCCTGGCGCCAGCACGCCCACCGCGCCGACGACATCGCGACCGCGCTCCGCCTCGCCGAGGAGTTCGGCTACCGCCTGGTCCTGGACCACGGCACCGAGTCCTACCTGATCGCCGACCGCGTGGCCGCGGCCGGGGTGCCCGTGCTCTACGGGCCGCTGATCGTCTCCCGCTCCAAGGTCGAGGTGCGCCACCGCACCCCCGCCGCCCCGGGCCTGCTCACCGCTGCCGGGGTCGAGGTCTCGATCATCACCGACCACCCGGTGGTGCCGATCGAGTTCCTCGTCCACCAGGCGGCGCTCGCGGTCAAGCACGGCATGGCTCCCGCCGACGCGCTGCGCGCCATCACCCTCCACCCCGCGCGGGTGCTCGGTCTCGAGGACCGGATCGGCTCGCTCGCCGCCGGGAAGGAGGCCGACCTCGTGCTCTGGGAGGGCGATCCGCTCGACGTCCGGCACCGCACGCTGCGGGTCTGGCAGGGCGGGCGCGAGGTCATGCGCCGCGGGGCCGACGGCGGAGCGGTGATCGCCCCGCGCTGAGACCCGCGCGGGGCGATCGAGGGCCGGGAGGTCAGCCGTCGACGCGGGTCTCGCCGGTCTCGACGTCCACCTCGACCTCGACGTCGTCATCGCCACCGCCGCCGCGCTCGAGGTCGACGGTGTAGTGGATGCGGCCGTCCTCGGACTCCAGGTCCCAGCCGCTGACCCGCCCGGTCTCGACCTCGAGCGCCGCCGCGATCGCCTCCTCGGGCGTCATCGGGGACTCGACGGACACGGCCGGGTCGTCGTCCCGGTCGTCGTCCTCGTCGTGCTGGGTGACCTCGCCGGTGGTGGCGTCGATGTCGAGCTCGTGCTCCCGGCCGTCGAGGACGATCTCGAGCTCCCACTCCCAGGCGGCGTCGTCGTGGTCGATCTCGATCCGCACCAGCTCGCCGTCGCCGACGGCCGCCATGCCGAGCGAGACGGCCTCGGCGGCGGGGATCGGGAGCTGCGCGGTGGCCAGATCGGCATCGGCGGGCAGCGCGGCGGCCGTGCCGGCCGGGGCGGCGGCGTCAGTCGACTCCGCGGTCGTGGCGTCGCTCGGCTCCTCGGTCGTGGCGTCGCTCGGCTCCTCGGTCGTGGCGTTGGCCGCCCCGCCGTCGTCGGAGGCTCCGGCGGCGGGCCCCGCGGCGTCGTCGCCCCCGGCCTGCTCGGCCGCAGGTTCCGCGGTGGGGCTCGGCTCGGGATCCGAGCCCGCCCCACAGCCGGTCGCGAGGCCGAGCACGAGGGCGCCCAGAGCGACGGGGCGGAGGGCGGGCCGATGGGTCGTGCGGGAGCGGAGCGGGCTGCGGGTCATGGCGGGTTCTCCTTCGTCGTCCGGGTCCGGCTCGCCGACCGGGCGGTCCGCGGCGGCGGGTCGTCCTCCCCAGGCTAGGGCGGCCCTCGCCCGCCGAGCAGGTCCCTGAGCACACTCTCATCCCCGGCTCACCCGGACCGTGGCGACGCGTCGCGTCGGGTCCCGGGTCGTCGGGGACCCCGGTCCCTTCCGTCGGCTCGTCTTCCTGCCTACGGTGGAGCCGAAGACGCCGCGGCGCTCGCCGCGGTCTCCGACCCCTGGAAGGCGCCATGACCCCCACAGCAGCCTGGCCCGACTCTCCCTCCACCGCTCCCTCGCCCGAGGATCTCGCCCGGCTCGACGCCTGGTGGCGTGCCGCGAACTACCTCTCCGTCGGTCAGATCTACCTCCGGGACAACCCGCTCCTGCGCCGGCCGCTGCAGCGCGAGGACGTGAAGCCGCGCCTGCTCGGGCACTGGGGCACGACCCCGGGCCTGACCTTCCTCTACGCGCACGCGAACCGCGCCATCGCACAGCGCGGATTGCACGCCATGTACGTCACGGGCCCCGGTCACGGCGGCCCCGGGCTCGTCGCCTCGACCTACCTCGAGGGCACCTACTCCGAGGTCTATCCCGACGTGAGCGAGGACGAGGCGGGCATGAAGCGCCTGTTCACCCAGTTCTCGTATCCGGGTGGGATCCCCTCGCACGTCGCCCCGGAGACTCCGGGGTCGATCCACGAGGGCGGCGAGCTCGGCTACGCCCTCTCCCACGCCTACGGCGCCATGTTCGATGCCCCGGACCAGATCGCGTTCGCCGTGGTGGGCGACGGCGAGGCCGAGACCGGTCCGCTCGCCACCTCCTGGCACTCCAACAAGTTCGTCAACCCGCAGCAGGACGGCGTCGTCCTGCCGATCCTCCACCTCAACGGCTACAAGATCGCCAACCCCACGGTGCTCGCCCGCATCGGCGACGACGAGCTCGAGGCGCTGCTGCGCGGCTACGGGCACGAGCCGCTGTTCTTCACGGGCGGCGTCGACGACGAGGATCCGCTCGAGATCCACCGCCGCTTCGCGGAGGTGCTCGACGCCGCCCTCGACCGCATCGCGGAGATCAAGGCGCAGGCCGCCGAGGACGCCGCCGCGGGCCGCGAGACCGAGCGCCCCGTCTGGCCGATGATCGTGCTCCGCACCCCCAAGGGCTGGACCGGTCCGGAGGAGATCGACGGCCACCGGACAGAGGGATCCTGGCGGTCCCACCAGGTACCCCTCGCGAGCGCCCGCGACACCGACGAGCATCTCGCGGACCTCGACGCGTGGCTGCGCTCCTACCGTCCCGAGGAGCTCTTCGACGAGACCGGGAAGCTGGTCGAGGACGTCGCCGCCATCGCGCCGCGCGGTGAGCTGCGCATGTCCGCGAACCCGTCGACCAACGGCGGTGCGGTGCTGCAGCCGCTGCGGCTGCCGGACTTCCGCGACTACGGCGTGGACGTCCCCCGGCCCGGGGGCTCCGTGGCGGAGGCGACCCGGGTGCTCGGCACCTGGCTGCGGGATGTCATCGCGCAGAACCCGCGCACCTTCCGCATCTTCGGACCGGACGAGACCGCCTCGAACCGGCTCCAGGCCGTCTACGAGGTCACCGACAAGCAGTGGAACGCCGACTTCGAGGAGCATGACCGCTCAGAGCACCTCGCGCGCGCCGGCCGGGTCATGGAGATGCTCTCCGAGCACCAGTGCCAGGGCTGGCTCGAGGGCTACCTGCTCACCGGGCGTCATGGGCTGTTCTCCTCCTACGAGGCGTTCATCCACATCGTCGACTCGATGGTGAACCAGCACGCGAAGTGGTTGAAGGTGACCAATGAGATCGAGTGGCGCCGGCCGATCGCGTCGTTGAACTACCTGCTCAGCTCGCACGTGTGGCGTCAGGACCACAACGGCTTCAGCCATCAGGATCCGGGCTTCATCGACCACATGGTCAACAAGAAGGCCGAGATCGTGCGGGTCTACCTGCCGCCGGATGCGAACACTCTGCTGTCCACCTACGACCACTGCCTGCGCTCGCGGCAGTACGTCAACGTGGTCGTCGCGGGAAAGCAGCCGAACCCGAACTGGCTCACCGTGGACGAGGCGGTGGTGCACTGCACTCGCGGCCTGGGGATCTGGGACTGGGCCGGCACCGAGCAGCCCGGGGAGGAGCCGGAGGTGGTCCTCGCGGCGGCGGGGGACATCCCCACCATCGAGGTGCTCGCGGCCGCGAAGATCCTGCGGGAGGAGATCCCGGACCTGCGGGTGCGGGTGATCAACGTGGTCGACCTGATGCGCCTGCAGGACGACACCGAGCATCCGCACGGCCTGTCCGCCCGGGACTTCGACGGCTACTTCGGGGAGGACATCCCGGTGGTCTTCGCGTACCACGGCTATCCCTGGCTGATCCATCGGCTCGCCTACCGGCACGACCGCCTGGGTCGCATCCACGTGCGCGGCTACAAGGAGGAGGGCACCACGACCACCCCCTTCGACATGCTGATGCGCAATGACACCGACCGGTACCACCTGGTGATGGACGTGATCGACCGGGTCGAGGGCCTCGCGACGAGCTACGCGCCGCTGCGCCAGCGGATGGTGGACACCCGCATCCGGGCACGCGCCCACGCCTACGAGCACGGGGAGGACCTGCCCGAGATCGTCGACTGGCGCTGGAGCGAGGACGCCGACGCGACCTCCGGGGCCCTGACGGACACCGGCGGTGATAACGAGTGACCTGCCCCCGGGAGGTGCCGCGCCCGTGAGCGGGCGCGGCCCCTGCGGCGCAGCCGTCCTCAGCCGGCCTCGGGGAGCGTCCCCGCGTGGCGCGCGGGCCGCCCTCCGTCGGCCGACCCGCGCCGGAGATAGCGCACGATCACGACGACGCCCACGGCCACCATCGCCACCGACACCAGCGTCATGCCGTTCCGGCCGACGGTCTCGAACAGCAGCCCGCCGATCCCCGCGCCGAGAGCGATGGACACGTTGAAGGCGGCGGAGTTCAGGGCGGTGCCCTCCTCGACCGCGCCGTGGGACTCGGAGCCGACGAAGGACTGGATGGTCACGGAGGAGGCGCCCGCGAACAGGCCCCACAGCGGCATCACCGCGAGCGCGGCGCCCGGGGAGCGCATCACCAGCAGCACGGCGAGCAGGGAGAGCCCGAGGCCGACCGCGATCACCAGGACCGCCAGCGGGGCTGAGCGCCGGATGACCGGGCCGATGGCGAAGTTGCCGATCACGCCGGCGATCCCGAAGAGCAGGAGCATCGCGCTGATCCGCTGCAGCGGCACCCCGGCGGCCTCCTGCAGCACGGGGCTGACGAAGCTGTAGGTGATGAACTGGGCGGTGACCAGCACGAGAGTGAGGGTGATGGCGTTGCGCACGCCGCGGTTCCCGGTCGCGCCGAGCATCATCCGCGCGGTGATCGGAGTCTCGCTGCGCACCGGTCGGGCGAGCAGGACGATGAGCACCGCCATCAACAGCGCGCCCGCCCCAACGACGGCGAAGGCCTCGCGCCAGCCGAGATGCGTGCCGATCCAGGTTGCGAGCGGCACCCCGAGCACGAGCGCGCCGCCGGTGCCGGAGAAGGCGAGGGTCAGCGCCGCCGCCTGCTGGGCGGGCGGGACCTGACCGACGGCCACGATGGGCAGCACCGCCCAGTACAGGCCGATCGCGACGCCCGCGAGCACCCTCCCCAGGAGCAGCACCGCGAAGTTCGGAGCGAGCATCGAGACCGCGCACGACGCGACCACCGCGACGAGGGCGAGGACCAGCGCGAGGCGGCGGTCGAGACGGCCGACGATCACCGGGGTGGCCATGGCCACGAGCGCCGCGAGCACACCGGGGACGGTGACGGCGAGCCCCGCCATGCCCTCGGAGACTCCGAGGTCGGGAGCCATCACCGAGAGCACCCCGATCGGCAGCTCCTCGATGGTGATGAGGATGAAGATTCCCATCGCGAGCACCGCGACCCCTGCCCAGCGACGCATAGACCGCTCCTCCTGCTCTCCACGGCTGCGGTCGCCGTGGCTCCGGCGCGCCGCTCCCGGCGGGCGCGGCAAACCCGTCCAGGCTACGCCGCGGGGCGGTCCGGGGGCGGCCGCGAGACCTCCCGGGGCCGGCGGCGTGGCGCATCGCGCACCGCGCCGACCTGCCGGGCCACCGGGCGCACCCGTTACTGTGTGCCCGACGACCTGCGCACCGCCCGAGGGGTGGGAGCGCCTTCCTGAGGGGGAACCAGCATGGCCGGTGGCCTGGCAGCACTGCTCGACGACGTCGCGGCGATCGCGAAGATGGCGGCCGCGAGCGCGGATGACGTCGCCCTCGCGAGCGCCAGGGCGAGCTCGAAGGCCGCCGGTGTGGTGATCGACGACGCCGCCGTCACCCCGCAGTACGTCGCGGGCCTGAAGCCCGCGCGGGAACTGCCGATCATCTGGAAGATCGCGCGGGGCTCCTTCATCAACAAGCTCGTGATCATCCTGCCGGTGATCCTGCTGCTCTCCTGGCTGGCTCCCTGGGCGCTCACGCCGATCCTGATGATCGGCGGCGCCTATCTCTGCTTCGAGGGCGCCGAGAAGATCTGGGAGCTGGTCTCGGGGACGACGCACGAGAAGAAGCCCGCCGCGGCGAAGGGCGCCGACTCCGAGAAGGCAATCGTCAGCGGCGCCGTGCGCACCGACCTGATCCTCTCCGCCGAGATCATGGTGATCTCGATGAACTCGATCGAGGCGGACTCCTTTTGGATGCGCGCCGCGATCCTCGTGGTCGTCGGCATCTCGATGACCGTCGTGGTCTACGGCGCGGTCGCGCTGCTGGTGAAGATGGACGACGCGGGCCTGGCGATGGCCCAGCGGGAGAGCGGCGCGAGCCAGCGCCTGGGCCACGGCCTCGTCGCGGCGATGCCCGTGGTGATGAAGGTGATCAGTTACGTCGGCATGGTCGCCATGCTGTGGGTGGGCGGACACATCATCCTCGAGGGCCTGCACACCTTCGGCCTCGCCCAGCCTTACGGTCTGGTCCACCATCTCGAGGAGATCGCCGCCGGGGTGCCCGCGGTGGGCGGGGTCCTCGGCTGGCTCGTCAACACCTTCTTCTCGATGGTGCTCGGGCTGATCGTCGGCGCGATCATCGCGGTGATCGTGCACTTCCTGCCGTTCGGCGGGAAGCACGGGGACGACCACGGGGACGCCGAGCACGCCGCCGCTCCGGCCGCCGCCGGCCCGTCGGCGGAGCGGACCGGCGACGGTCCCGGAGCCACCGGCACCGTCTGACCCCGGTGGGGATCAGCCGACGGCGTCGGCGATCGGCTGATCCCCGTCGTTGAACTCGATCGTGCGGCCGATGGTGTCCGCCCGCCCGACCACCTCGGCGATCACCGCGGCGACGTTCCCGCGCGAGACCTGACGGCTCTCCGCGGCGGTGGTGTCGATCGTGCCGGTCGGCTCCTCGAGGGTGAGGCCAGACGGGCCGAGCACCGTCCAGTCGAGCACCGTGCCGCGCAGGTGGGCGTCCGCCGCGGCCTTGGCCTCCGAGTAGTGGTAGAAGCCCTCCGCGGGATCGATCCCGTGATCTGGCCCGGCCCCGAAGTAGCTGACCATGACGTAGCGGCGCACGCCCTGGCGCAGCGCCGCGTCCATCGAGGCGATCGCGCCGTCCTGGTCGACGGCACGGGTGCGCTCGGGGCTGCCGCCGCCGGCGCCGGCGGACCAGATCACCGCGTCGCTCCCCGCGAGCAGCGCATCCCAGCCGGCCGCGTCGAGGGTCTCGATATCCGTGAGGACGGCGGTGGCCCCCGCGGCCTCGACCTCCGGGGCGTGGTCGGGATTGCGGATCACCGCCCGCACCGTGTGCCCCGCCTGCGCGAGCAGCGGCTCCGCGAGCAGCGCGACCTTGCCATGTCCTCCGATGAGCGTGATGTCCATGGGACCCACCCTGTCACCGGTTTCCGGCGCCGTCGACCCCTTCGGCTGTCGGCGAAGCCCCGTCGGCCCTCCACGCCTCGTCCGCGGAGTCCTCCGGGAGGGAGTTGCCGTCCTCGTCGAGGTAGGCCCCCGCCTCGTAGTCGTACTCGACGGGGTTGCCGTCCTCGTCGGTCCGGGCGTACCACTCGGTGACCTCGGGCGCGGTGGAGTCGAACTCGCCACCGGTCGCGTACTCGCTGTCCGGGGCGGTCGGCTCGATCGCGAGGGCGAAGTGGTCGCCGTACTCGGCGACGCCGTGCTTGACGGCGTTCTCGATCGCGGCCTCCTGGTAGTGATCGCGGATCGCCATCGGGTCGTGCCGCAGCTCCTTGACGAGCGCCACGGCCATGAGCACGAGCACCACGGCGAAGGGCAGCGCCGTGATCACGATCAGGTTCTGCAGGCCCTGCAGGGCGTTCTGCCCGCCGAACAGCAGGATCACCACGGCGATGCCCGCCATGCACAGCGCCCAGAAGGCGGTGACGAGGCGGTTCGGCGTCGGGTTGCCCTTCTGGGAGAGCTGCGAGTTCACGAGCGAGGCAGAGTCGGCCGAGGTGATGAAGAAGATCGCGAGCATGACGATCACGATCGCGGAGATGATCCCCGCCCCGGGGAGCTGGTCGACCACCGCGAAGAAGATCTCCGCGGGGGCGGGCAGCGAGTCGACGGTGCCGTCGGGCGCGATCGCCCGGTCCGGGTCGGCGATGCCGACGGTGTTGCCGGCGGCGTCGAGCTCGCTCGCACGGCGCTGCAGCCAGATCGCGGTGCCGCCCAGCACGGCGAAGGCCAGCACGATGATCGAGGAGGGGATCAGCAGCACGCCGAGCACGAACTGGCGGATGGTGCGGCCGCGGGAGATCTTCGCGGTGAAGACGCCGACGAAGGGCGCCCAGCTCACCCACCAGGCCCAGTAGAAGGTGGTCCAGCTCGAGAGGAACGACTGCATGTCCTCGCCCTCGGACATGTTCGCCCCGAGCATGCCCGGGAGGGTGCCGAGGTACTCGGTGATCGCACCGGGAATGATGTTGACCAGGAAGACCGTCGGCCCCACGCCGAAGATGAACACGGCCAGCACCAGCGCGAGTGCCATGTTGATGTTCGAGAGCCAGCGGATGCCGCGGGCCACACCCGAGACGGCCGACGCGATCGTGCCGAGCGTCAACACGCCGATGATCAGCATGGCGAGCGCGGTGCCGGTGGCGGGCAGCCCGCCGACGATCTCGACGCCGCGCGCGATCTGCAGCGCGCCGATGCCCAGCGAGGCGGCGGTGCCGAAGAGGGTCGCGATGATCGCGAGGGCGTCGATGACGCGGCTCCCGGGCGAGGAGGAGTCCCCGCCCCAGAGGCCCGCGACGATCGCGCTCATCAGCGGGACCCGGCCTCGGCGGAAGGACACGTAGGCGACGGCGAGCCCCACGATCGCGTAGATCGCCCACGCGTTGACGCCCCAGTGCAGCGCGGACTGCGCGATCGCACCCTTCATCGCGGCGATCGATCCGGCGTCATAGGGCGCCCCGGGCCGCGGCGAGAGGTAGTAGGTCAGCGGCTCGAAGGGGCCGAAGAAGATGATGCCGATGCCGATGCCGGCACCGAAGAGCATCGCCGCCCAGGAGGCGGTGCCGTACTCGGGCTTCTCGCCGTCCAGGCCCAGCGGGATCTTCCCGTAGCGCGAGAAGGCGAGGACCACGAGCAGCAGCACCATGCCGATCGCGAGGACGTTGAAGACCCAGCCGAGGTTACGCATCACCCAGCCGAGCGCGGCGGTCGACAGGTCGAAGACCTGCTGCGGGGCGATGACGCCCCAGGCGACGAAGCCGAGGATCACCGCGCCGACGGCGACCAGGATGATCCGGTCGATCCCGTAGCGCACCTTCTGGTCCTCGACGGAGACGCCGGGGACGAGGGCGGGATGGATGCTGTGCGGGTAGTTCACCTCGTCGAGGAAGCGCTTGGCCTGGCGGCGCCGGGTGAAGTACCGGACCCTCCGCTCGGCGGCGTACTCGTCGGCGGCCTTCTCGTTCGTCTCGGCGCGGGGCGCCTGCTCCGGCGGGGTCATGTCTCCTCCTGGGATGGACGGCCGCCCCACCGTAGCCGCAGACCCCTCGCCTGCCGCGCCCGACCTGATGCACCAACAGAAGTACACAGAAACAAACTGTTGCTTTCTGTTGTTCTTCGGTCTAGCCTGCTTCCCACGGCGCCCGCGTCCCGCACGTTCCTCGCCGCATCGATCCTCCAGAGCAGCAGGTGACCCATGTACGCCCGAGAACGTCAGCGCCGCATCCTCGAGCAGCTCGAGTCCGTCGGCCGCGTCGCCGTGACCGACCTCGCCGCCGACTTCGAGGTGACCACCGAGACGGTGCGCCGCGATCTCGACCAGCTCGCCGGCGAGCGCCGCCTGGTGCGCGTCCACGGCGGGGCGGTGCCCCGCGCCACCACCGAGACCGAGCCCGACCTCGAGGTGCGCCGCGTGACGAACGTCGAGGCCAAGCGGCGCATCGCCCGCGCCGCCGCGGCGCTCCTGCCCGAGGATCCGCGGGCCGCGGTGATGCTCGACGCGGGCAGCACCGTCGGCGAGCTCGTGCCGCATCTCAGCGGGCGCCGGGGTCCGGTGATCACCCACGCCCCCGCGATCGCCCAGGCGGCCCTGGTCCACACCGACCTCGAGGTGCATCTGCTGCCCGGCCGCGTGCGCCCCACCACCCAGGCCGCCGTCGGCGCCGCGACCGTGGACGCGATCCGCGCCCTCCACCCGGCTCTCGCCGTGCTCGGCGGCAACGGGATCCACGCCGCCGGCTTCACCACCCCCGACCCCGACGAGGCCGCGGTCAAGGCCGCCATGGTCGCCGCCGCCGAGCGACGGATCCTGCTGGTCGACTCCGCCAAGGCGGGGGTGCGCCACCTGGTCACCTTCGCCACCACCGCCGAGGTGGACACGCTCGTGACCGACGACGGACTGCCCGCGGGGATCGCCGAGCAGCTCGAGGAGGCCGGGGTGGAGGTCGTACGGGCATGATCCTCACCCTCACCGCGAACCCCTCCCTCGACCGCACGGTCGACCTCGGGGGGGAGCTGACACCCGGCGGCGTGCACCGGATCGTCGCGGAGTCCACCCAGCCGGGCGGCAAGGGCGTCAACGTCGCCCTCGGCGCCCACCGCGCCGGCGCCGACGTGCTCGCGGTCCTTCCCGCGGCCCCCGCCGATCCGCTCCTCGCCCTGCTCGAGCGCGAGGGCCTTCCCCACCGCGCGAGCCCTGTCGCCGCCCCGGTGCGCACCAATCTCACCGTGCTCTCCGCCCCGTCGCAGACCACCAAGATCAACGAGCCCGGCACGGCCCCCACGGCGGCCGAGGCCGCGGCGCTGCAGGAGCTGCTGCTCGGGTCCGCCTCCCCCGGTGATCTGGTGATGCTCTCGGGATCCCTCGCCCCGGGCCTTCCCGCCGACCTCTACGTCCACCTCACGGCCCGGCTTCAGGAGCGGGGCGCCCGCGTCGGGGTCGACACCTCCGACGCCCCGCTCGCCGCGGTCGCGAGCGCCCTGGGGACCACTGCCCCAGACCTGCTCAAGCCCAACGCCGAGGAGCTCGGCCAGATCGTCGGGGTCGACGGCGCGGCCCTCGAGGCCGCAGCGGCCGACGGGGACCTCTCCGCGGCGCGCGACGCGGCCCTCGCCCTGCACCGCGCGGGCGTCGGCGCCGTGCTCGTCACTCTCGGCGCCGCGGGCGGCCTGCTGGCCACCGACGACGCCGTGTGGTTCGCCCCCTCCCCCGCGGTCCGCGCCGTCTCGACCGTCGGCGCGGGCGACTCGGCGACCGCCGGCTACCTGCTGGCCCAGACCCGCGGCGAGGACCCCGCCGGGCGGCTCGCCCTCGCGCTCGCCTACGGGAGCGCCGCCGTCGGCCTGCCCGGCACCACGATCCCGAGGCCCGATCAGGTCCGCCCCGATCCGCGCGGCGTCGTCCGCCTCTGACTCCCACCCCGCTCCGCCTCGCGGCGGAGACCGTCCCCGTTCGAAGGAGAACCCCATGTCAGCACCCCTGATCACGCCCGAGCTGGTCCGGCTCGACGTGCCGCCCCCGGGTGACAAGCGCGCCGTGATCGCCCTTTTGGCCGATCTGATCGCCTCGACCGGCCGCTCCGAGCGCCATGGTCTCGAGGCCGGGCTGCTCGCCCGCGAGGAGTCCTTCGCCACCGGCATGCCCGGCGGCTTCGCGATCCCCCACTGCCGTGTCGAGGCGGTCCACGAGGCGGCGCTCGGCGTGGTCCGCCTCCGCGAGCCGGTGGACTTCGGCGCGGCCGACGGGCCCGCCGACCTGATCCTCGCGATCACCGCCCCCGCCGGGACCGACGACCAGCACCTGAAGCTCCTCGCCCAGCTCTCGCGGGCGCTGATCCGCCCCGAGTTCCTCGCAGACCTGCGCGGCGCCGAGACCCCGGAGCAGGTCTCCGCGCTCATCGCCGAGGTCGTCGAGCCGACGCCCGTCCCCGACGCCGCCGGCACCTCCGCGGACGGGACCCCGGACGCCGCCCCCACCGCCCGGAGCGCCCCGGCGTCGGCCGCCGGCTCGGAGCCCGCCGCGGGTGCGGAGCCGGCCGAGACGCCGGTGCTGCTCGCGATCACCTCCTGCCCCACCGGCATCGCCCACACGTACATGGCAGCCGAGGCCCTCGAGAACGCCGCGCGCGACAAGGGAGTCGAGCTGCACGTGGAGACCCAGGGCTCCGGCGGCATAACCCCCTTCACCGAGGAGCAGATCGCCGCAGCGAGCGCCCTGATCATCGCGGCGGACGTGAACATCTCCGGTCGCGAGCGCTTCGCCGGGCTCCCGCTCGTGGAGCATCCGGTCAAGCGCGCCATCTCCCACGGCCCACAGCTGATCGACGAGGCGCTCGCCGCGGCCGCGGACCCGCATGCCGCACGCGTCCCCGCCGCCTCCGCCGCGAGCGAGGACGAGACAAGAGGCGCCACGCAGTCCTGGCCCCGCCGAATCCAGGGCGCCGTGATGACCGGCGTGTCCTACATGATCCCCTTCGTCGCGGCGGGCGGCCTGCTCATGGCGCTCGGCTTCCTCATCGCGGGCTTCGACGTCGCCTTCGTGGCGCAGGACGTCGCCACCACCAGCTCCCTCTCCTCCCTGCCCGGCCACGTCTCCTACGACGGGCCGACCGGCGCGACCCAGACCGAGCGTGCGGGCCTCGCCCTCTACCTCGGCGCGGTGCTGTTCACGCTCGGGAACCTCGGCATGGGCTTCCTGGTCGCGGCGCTCTCGGGCTACATCGCCTTCGGCCTCGCCGGCCGGCCCGGCATCGCCCCCGGCTTCATCGGCGGCGCGGTCTCCGTGGCCGTCGGCGCCGGCTTCCTCGGTGGTCTCATCACGGGCCTGCTCGCGGGGCTGATCGCGCTGTGGTTCACCACCCTGAAGCCGCCGCGGTGGCTCGCCGGGCTGATGCCGGTGGTGATCATCCCGCTAGTGACCACCTTCGTGGTCGGCGGGCTGATGCTGCTGTTCCTGGGTCGCCCGCTCGCCTCGCTGATGACCGCGCTGCAGGACGGACTGACCGGCATGTCCGGCTCCTCCGCGGTGCTGCTCGGGGTGATCATCGGACTGATGATGTGCGTGGACCTCGGCGGACCTGTGAACAAGGCGGCCTATCTCTTCGCGACCGCGGGGCTGTCCCAGGGCACCGAGGCGTCCTTCCAGATCATGGCCGCCGTGATGGCCGCGGGCATGGTCCCGCCGCTCGCGATGGCGCTGTCCACGCTGGTGCGCCGCCGCCTCTACTCCCCCGTGGAGCGGGAGAACGGCACCACCGCGTGGCTGCTCGGAGCGGCGTTCATCTCCGAGGGGGCGATCCCCTTCGCCGCCGCGGACCCGCTGCGCGTCATCCCGTCGATGATGACCGGCGGAGCGCTCACCGGAGCGCTGGTCATGGCGCTCGGCGTCGGCTCCCAGGCGCCGCACGGCGGCATCTTCGTCGCCTTCGCGATCAGCCCCGTGTGGGGGTTCGTGCTCGCGATCCTCGCCGGGACCCTCGTCGCGGCGGCCCTGGTGACGGTGCTCAAGGAGCTCCGCGCGCGCCGCACCGCCTGAGCCGCCGGGACCCCCGCGGCGGCCGTCGGCGGCCCGCCCTCCCGCCGCTCCCGTCGTCGTTCCGTCCCCAGAACGTGTGAAGCGCCCCGCCCCGGCGGGGCGCTTCCGTATGCTCGGCCCGGATCGTCACGGATCAGGAGGCGCGGATGACCGGAACGGACCCCGACCCGCACGGGACGCTCGATCTGCTCGCCGACGGGCTGATCGGCCACATGCCCGCCTACGGGGCGACGCACCTGGCGATGCTGGTCCTCCTCGTCGTCGCCGCCGTCTCGCTCGTGCAGCTCGTGCGCCGCACCCCGCCCGCGGCGACGGACCGCGTGCTGCGGATCGTCGGCTGGGCACTGCTGGCGAACTCGACCTTCTGGACGCTGTGGGGGTTCATGCCCTGGGCGTGGAACCTCGACGAGTCCCTGCCGCTGCACTTCTCGGACGCGCTGCGCTTCCTGGTCCCGCTCGCCCTGATCACGCGGGCGCCGTGGGCGATCGTGGTCACCTGGTACTGGGGGCTCACCCTCAACATGCAGTCGGTGCTGACCCCGGATCTCAACTACTTCGTCTGGGTGCCGCTCGAGTTCTCCCAGTACTGGATCGCGCACGGCGCGGGCCTGCTCGCCCCCGTCGTGCTCTGCTGGGGGCTCGGCTATCGCCCCACCTGGCGCGGCTACGGCGCGGCCTATGCGACGACCCTCGCCTGGGCCGCGATCGCGGCCACCGGCAACACCCTGACGGGAGCGAACTACGGCTACCTCAACCGGGCTCCGGCGGGCCCGTCGATCCTGGACCTGCTGGGTCCGTGGCCGCAGTACCTGCTGGTCGAGGCGGTGCTGATCGCCGCGGTGTGGGCGGCGATGACCCTCCCCTGGGTGCTCCTCGACCGCCGCGCCGGCACTCCGCCGAGCGGTCGCGGCGGGCTGCTCAGGCGAGCAGCTCCACCTGGGCGAGGCTCAGCGGTCCCTGGGCTGCCGTGATCACCAGGCGGTGATGGTCCATCGCCTGCGGCGCAGCGAGGCGGAAGGGCCGGGTCTGCCGGCGCCAGCGGAAGGTCTCGCCGCTGCGGGCGTCGAGCACCTCCCAAGTGCGGCCGTCCCGCGAGCCCTCGAGCCGCCAGGCGATCGGGTCGCCGCCCTCCTCGGCGCCCGAGGTGAGAGTGAGGTAGCGCGCCGTGAGCGCCTCCTCGAGCACCGGCAGGTCGATGAGCGCGGTCCGCTCCTCCCAGCGCCGCTCGGTGCCGGAGTCGTCGTCGAGCAGCGGATCGGACGCCACGCGGGGCAGCAGGTCCACGAGCGGGTGTGCGCGGCCCCCGGGAGGGGTGAGCGAGGGCGGCACCGCGTCGAAGCCGTCGGGCTCCTCCCCGACCGCGACCTCGATCCGGCCGCGCAGCGCCGAGTGCTCGATCCAGGGCCCCGGCAGCGCGGCGCCGTCGGCCGTGACGCCCGTCAGCGCGACCTCGCCGGAACGCGCCGCGGGAGCGTACACGGTGAACGGCTCTCCGCCGAGCGGGCGCACGTGAGCCTCCTCGAACAGCGGCGCGACCAGGTGGTACCGCTCCGTCGCGAGCTGCAGCGGGTACAGCCCCAGCGCGGTCAGCAGCCACCACGCGCTCATCTCACCGTTGTCCTCGTCGCCGGGGTAGCCCTGACCGATCTGCTCGCCGACGAACAGGCGCCGCTGCACCTCGCGCACCACCTCGGCGGCGCGGTGCGGGGAGCCCGCGTGGTGGAACAGGAACGGGATGTGGTGGGCGGGCTGGTTGGAGACCCCGAACTGCCCCATCCGCACGGCGCGCGCCTCGGTCATCTCGTGGATCACGTGACCGTAGGTGCCCTTGCGGTCCGCCCGCTCCGGGGTCGCGAAGAACTCCTCGAGCTGGGCGTGGAGGGCGTCGCGCCCGCCGTACAGGTCCGCGAGGCCCTCCCCGTCGTGCGGGACGTGGAAGGCGAAGTTCCAGCCGTCGGTCTCGGTGAAGTCGCCGCCCCAGCTGAGCGGGTCGAACTCCTCCGGGGTCGCCGAGAAGCTCCCGTCGCGGCGCCGTCCCTGGAAGAAGCGCACCGCCGGATCGAACAGCAGGGCGTAGCCCATCGAGCGCTCGCGCAGGTAGGCCGCCTCCTCGCGGAGCGTCGCGGCCCGCGCCGGATCCTCGGTGCGCTCGGCCAGCAGCTCGGCGTGCACGGCGAGGCCCGCGTCGTTGATGTGCGCCTCGAGCGACCAGGACACGGACTCCGGGGTGTCGGTGTCGACGTAGCCGGTGAACACGGCGCGCTCGTTCCCCTTGCGCCCGACCTCGGGGAAGGGCGGGGCGACGGTCGCATTGCGCAGCCCGGAGAGGTACGCGGCCTCCGGATCCGGCAGCTCGATCCCCTTGACCAGGAGATCGGCGAAGGCGATGTCGCTGCTGGTCCCGGTCATGCAGTCGGCGTAGCCGGGTGAGGACCAGCGGGCGATCCAGCCGCCCTCGCGGAACTGCTGCACGAAGCCGTCCGCGAGCTCCGCGGCGAGCTCCGGGTAGAGCAGCGCGTACGCGGGCCAGGCGGTCCGGTAGGTGTCCCAGAAGCCGTTGTTGACGTAGAGCCTGCCCGGGATCACCTGGGCGTTCGTGCGCGTGTCGGTCGCCTCGCCCTTGACCGGCAGCACGGGGCTCGCGTGCACTGGCTCGGGGCGCTGCGCGGTGCCGGCATCCTCCCAGTGGGAGTTCGGGTAGAGGTTCAGGCGGTAGAGGTTGCCATACAGGGTGCGCCGCTCGGCGGGTGTCGCGCCGGGTGCGTGGACCACCTCGAGCCGCTCGGCCCACGCGGCGTGCGCCTCGCGCCGCACCTGCTCGAGGGTGCGGCGCTCGACTTCGCGCGCGAACGTGCGCCGGGCCTGCTCGAGGCCGAGGAAGCTGGTCACGAGGCGCACCGTCACCCGGGTCGTGCCGGGCTCGAAGCTGAGCAGCGCCGCCCCGGGGCTCGCCCCGTCCGCCGGACCCACCGCGACCGGCGCGGGGCTCACCTCGCCGAGCACGAACATGCGGGTCGCCCCGTCGGCCCGGGCGTAGCCCTCGGCGAGGCCCGAGTCGACCCACGCGTGGAAGCGCCCGTCGAGGACGGCGCCCGCGGCGTCGATCCGGCAGTGCCGATCCACGCCCTCGAGCAGCAGATGGCGCTCCCCCGGCTCCGTCGGCAGGTCGATCTCGAGGACGGCGCCGTGGTCGGTGGGGGCGAGCCGCACCGTCGTGCCGCCCGCGAGCGGCGCCTCGTAGAGGTCGGGCCGCGCGGTCTCCGTCGCATGGTCGAAGGTGAGCGCGCGCCCTTCGGGCGAGGCGTCCGGCTCCTCGCCGAGCAGCGGCATCATCACGAACTGGTTCCGGTCGCCCATCCAGGGGCTCGGCTGGTGGCTGATCGCGACTCCCTGCAGGCGGGGTCGGTTGTCCGCCCCGTTGCGGCGGTGGTACTCGTACAGCCAGCGGCGGGTGCGCGCGTCGGTCACCGGGGTGAAGAACGCGAAGCCGTTGGGCACGGCGGTGAGCGGCAGGGTGTTGCCGCGCGAGAAGTCGCCGGAGGCGTACGTGCCCCGGCGCGTGTCGACCCACGCCACCGGGTCCTCGAGCGGCGGATCCGCGGGGCGCGGTGCGAGGTACGGGCCGTCGAGGAAGCCGTGCAGCTCGACGCCGGCGCCGATCTCCTCGCCCTGGTCGTCGGTCACGGGCGCCGCGGCGACCAGCAGCACCCGCGCGATGGTGCGGCCGACGGCGGCGTCCAGCCCCACCTGCACGTCGTTCCACTGATCGGCGTACAGGATGCGCGCCGCGCCGATCCCGTCCGCGGTCGCCTCCGTGCCGTACTGATCGCGAGGATCGAGCTGGGAGAGACGGCTGCCGTCGGTGAACTCGAGGTCGATCGTGGCGTGGGTCGCACCCCAGCTCAGCGCGGGATCCAGCACGGGGTGCAGGAACCAGCGCAGCTGCTCGCCGGCGCCGATGGTGCGGCCGACGAGGGAGGGCGCCCCCTCGTGCCCGTCCACGGCGACCTCGGCCCGCTCCCCCGGCTCGATCACGTACATGAGGGTCTCGGGCGAGAGGAACCCGGCACCGTCCCTGCTGGTGGGCGAGCCGACGGGACCGGGGTCTGCGGTGACGATCATGCCCACCAGCGTATCGAGCGCGGCGGGCGTGGGGAGTTCTCCCCACGCCGCGGACGTGCGCCAACGTCCCCCGTGCGGAATACTCGGGGCGAGCACTGAGATCCGAGGGGGACCGATGGCCTACGCACAGCCGCAGGGGATGATGCCGACCGCCGGCGGGGGCCGCGCCAAGCGCCCCACCTGGCACTGGATGCTGATCGGGGGCGTCGCGCTGTTCCTCGCCCTGATCGTGCTCGCCCTGGCGGTGCTGATCGGCTGGCGGATCCTGGGCCGCGGCGATCCGGCGGACACCGTCGACGACTTCTACTCCTCGCTGCAGGACGCGGACTGCGATCTCTTCATGGACTCGACCACCGAGGATTTCCGCTCCGCGACGGGCCTGACCTCATGCGCGATCTTCGACGAGAACATCGTCGGGACCGACGCGATCACCTATGAGGTCAACGACCGCATCAACCGCCAGGGGTACGCGATCTTCGAGGTCACCGAGACCTACACGGTCGACGGCCAGTCCGAGTCCGCGGACCTGCGCTACTACGTGCGACGGATCGACGGGCAATGGGACCTCGACGGCATCGAGCTGCTCACCGAGGACTCGGTCCCGATCACCTGATCCGACCGGGGCGGGTCACCGGCGCGGGGCGCCGTCCCCTGCCGAGCGGTGCGTGCGGCAGCGGGCCTGATAGGACTCGATCCCGCCCACCTGCTCCGCCGTCACCGCGTGCGGGTCCCCGGCGCTCCCGGCGAGCCGCACGTGGAACGCCGCGTCCCGGCCGCACACCGCGCACACGGCGGTGAGCCGCACGACCTCCTCGGCGACCGCCATCAGCGCCGGCACCGGTTCGAAGGGCTCCCCGTCGTAGGTGACGCAGAGCCCCGCCGCCTCGACCTGCACCCCGGCGTCGAGCAGGTCGTCGATCGCGGCGAGCACGCCCGCCCCGAAGAATTGGACCTCGTCGATCGCCACGAGGTCCGGCACCTCCCCCGTGAGCAGCACGGCGAGCTGTGCGGGGTCGCTCATCATCCGGGCCGGCAGGGAGGCGCCGAGGTGGGTGCGCAGCCGGTCCACGCCCGCTCGGGTGTCGAGCGCGTGACCGATCACCTCGACCCGCGCCCCGGCGAGGCGGGAGCGGCGCACGCGGCGCAGCAGCTCCTCGGTCTTCCCCGCGAACATCGGGCCGGCGATCACGTGCAGGCGTCCTGCCTCGCTGCGGTGCATGCGGCCAGCCTACGGCGTGGCGCTACAGTGCCGACGTGACCTCCCGACGCCCCTCCCCGCTGCACGGCGCGCGGCCCACCCGCGCGGACCTCGACGCCGTCGACACCGCCGATCCGCGGGCGCTCGACGACGTCCTCCCCGGAGAGAGGGACCGCCTGCGGCTCCTGATCGTGGGGATCAACCCGGGGCTGTGGACCGCGGCCGTGCGGGCGCCTTTCGCCCATCCGGGGAACCGCTTCTGGCCGTCGTTGCATCGCGCCGGGCTCACGTCGCGCCTCGTGGACGCCTCCCGCGGCCTCGATCCCGTCGACGAGCGGGACCTGCACGGCCGCGGGATCGGGATCACGAACCTCGTCGGCCGGGCGACCGCGCGGGCCGCCGAGCTGGACCGCGAGGAGCTGCGCGCGGGCGGAGCGGCCCTGCTCACGCGCCTTCCGGAGCTGCGCCCGCGGGTCGTCGCGATCGCCGGCATCACCGCCTTCCGCACCGCCTACGGGCTGCCGAAGGCCCAGCTGGGCCGCCAGGATCCGGGCACCGTCCCGGGCTGGCCCGAGGGGCCCGGCGCCCCCGTGCTGTGGGTCGTGCCGCAGCCCAGCGGGCTGAACGCCCACGCCACGGTCGACTCGCTCGCGGAGACCTGGCGGGAGGTGGCGGCCGACGCGGTCGTGCCGATCGCGGGATCCTGAGCTCCCTTGCCGCGGCCGACCCCGCGTGGAAGGGTGGTGCGGATCCAGGAGGGGCGATGAGGCCGAGCCGAGTGCACGGTCGTCACCGGCCGGGAGCCCGCGGATCGACCGTTCGGTCCGTTCCCTCGACACAGGGCCTCGCCGCGGAAGGATGGAGGAGCGGCCGCCGCCCGGCGTCGCGACGTCACGGATCAGGAGGAGACATGCCCGAGGCATGGAGCGCGAAGCGCGAGCGACAGTACGACCACGTCAAGCAGAGCCAGCTCGACCGAGGGGTCTCCGAGGACGAGGCCGAGGAGATCGCGGCGCGCACGGTGAACAAGACCCGCGCGCAGGAGGGCGAGTCCGAGGAGGCCAGCCGCACGTCCCTCGAGGACAAGTCGCCGGCTGAGCGGGGCGGCGAGCGTTCGCACAGCGGGGCGCAGGGCCGCACGAAGGAGCAACTCTACCAGGACGCCCGCCGACAGGGCGTCAAGGGCCGCTCGACGATGGACAAGGACGAGCTGGAGCAGGCGGTCGAGGATCGCTGACGGCTGTCGAGGCCGCGCCTGCTGAGAGGCTGGTCGCAGCATCCTCCCAGGTGCGGAGGGACCCCGTGTAGGATCGCGGACGGCAACGGGGGAGTATCCGTCACGCTGTGCACGTCATCACGAGGGCCGACAGGGGCACTCCGGGCGCAGCGGCCCATCGGCTCGGTCGAGGGGTGGAGAGACCCGGGTCTCCCGATTCGACCCCCGAAAGCAGAGCCATGACCGTCTCCCCGCTCGTCTGGATCCTCACCATCGTGGCGATCCTGGGCCTTCTGGCCTTCGACTACATCTTCCACGTGCGCAAGGCGCACATCCCCACGCTGCGCGAGGCCGCCGTCTGGTCCGCGATCTACGTGGGCATCGCCCTCCTCTTCGGTGTGGGCGTGCTCGCCCTCGGCGGCATGGACATGGGCACGGAGTACTTCGCCGGGTACGTCACCGAGAAGGCCCTCTCGGTCGACAACCTCTTCGTGTTCCTCGTGATCATGGGCACCTTCGCGGTGCCCCGCGAGGACCAGCAGAAGGTGCTGCTCTTCGGCATCACCTTCGCGATCGTGGCCCGAACCGGCATGATCCTGGCGGGCGCGGCCGCGATCGACGCCTTCTCCTGGGCCTTCTACTTCTTCGGCGCGATCCTGCTGTTCACCGCCCTCAAGATGATCCTCGAGGAGCTGCGCGAGAAGGATGAGGAGCCCGGCGAGGGCTTCTTCGTCCGCCTGGTCAAGCGGTTCCTGCCCGCGACCGACGAGTACGACGGCGACAAGCTCTTCACCATCGAGAACGGCAAGCGCGTCCTCACCCCGATGCTGCTCGTGATGATCGCGATCGGCGGCACCGACCTGCTGTTCGCCCTCGACTCGATCCCCGCGATCTTCGGCCTCACCCAGAACACCTACATCGTGTTCACCGCGACGGTGTTCTCGCTGCTGGGCCTGCGCCAGCTGTACTTCCTCATCGACGGCCTGCTGGACCGGCTCGTGTACCTGTCCTACGGCCTCTCGATCATCCTCGCCTTCATCGGTGTGAAGCTCGTGGTCCATGCGCTGCACGAGAACGAGCTGCCCTTCATCAACGGCGGCGAGGCGGTGCACGCGATCCCGGAGATCACCACCACCTTCTCCCTGTCCGTGATCGTCGGAGTCCTCGTCGTCACCGTGCTGGCCTCGCTGTTCTCCCCCAAGGGCCGGGCGCAGGCCGCGGTGAACGACGCCCACCGCGAGGCTCAGGCCTACGTCGAGATGACCTACGCCTCCTTCGAGGAGCGGCGCGATGCGCTGTACGCGCGGATGATCGAGCACGAGAAGGCCATCGAGGCGCTGCCCGCGAAGTACCAGGACATGGTCGTCGAGGAGCGCAACGTCCTCGAGCTGCTCGCCGACGCCCACCGCGTCCACGAGCGGCGCCAGGCCCACAACGACCGCGGCGAGCGCAGCGACGAGCAGCCGGAGGGCCTGGTCGTCACCCGCCCCGACGGCACCGTCGCGACCGATCCCAGCGGCAACGTCATCACGGTCGCCGAGGAGGAGCGGGCCCTCGCCGAGAAGGAGGCCAAGCGCCTCGCCCGCGAGCAGGAGCGCGCGGCGTACAGCCGCAGCTGAGGACGCGGGGCCGTCCACGTCCGGGTGGATCGGCGGCGGCTCAACCCCGGGCGACCCGGCCCCGCCCCAGCATCGCGAGCACCAGCATCAGCTGCGCCGCGAGGTATGTGCTCATCACCCACGCCCCGTGCGCGGGCAGGGTCAGCACGCCGAACGCGTTCACGGCGATGAGCGCATCGGAGACCACGAACACCGCCGCCCCGATCCCGCCGAGCCTTCCGAGCCCCGTCGCGAGCACGGCCATCGCCACGATCGCTCCGGCGTAGACCACGATCGTCGGCAACAGGGCCCCGGCCTCGGGAGCGCACAGGAGCACGATCACGAAGGCAGCCGCGAAGTACGGCAGCAGCAGGACCGGCCGCCGCAGCAGGCTGCCGTCCCGCAGCGGCCAGAACGCGATCGCGTAGACGAGCTGGGCGAGCAGGAAGCTGCCGAGCATCGTGCGGAAGGCGGCGTCGCCATCGAGCAGGCGCGGCATCGCGTCGCCGACGAAGGAGCAGGCCAGTGCCAGCAGGTTGAGGCGCACGAGACGGGAACGCGGCGCCGAGGTGCCCACGAGGAGCGCGAGGGCGAGGAGCGGCATCAGCAGGAGCTGCGTGAGGTCCGCCGTCGGCGCGTGCCCGAGCAGCTGGGCGAGGACGTGAATCCCGCTGACCGCCAGGTACGCCCCGAGTGCCCATCGCATGGCGCGGAGACTACCGGGGTCAGCCGCCGACGGGGCCGCCCGCCGCCTCGCAGATGCTGCGGTGCATGGTCGGGAACGTCCGCCGGCCCGCCTTTCGCCGCGCGGTGCCCCATCCGGCGCGCGTGGAGCCAACGTTCCGCGCACGTCCAGCATCGTGAGCCGTCAGACAGCATCGTGCGCGAGCGCCGCTGATGCACACGAAACCTCCCGATCCCAGCGTCACTGCAGGTCAGCGAGATCCGCCGGGGAAAGAGCCGGTCAAGTCCGCCTCCCGCGAGGGTCAGATCCGGCCCGGGGGCGGCGCGGCGGGCTTGCCCTCCCCCGGGGGCGCGCTCCTACGGTGGGCGCCGTCCAGCACCGTGGGCTCCGCCGTCAGAGCGTCGATCCCGCGGGACCCGCGAGACCTGTGAAAGGACACCCATGTCCCGGCACGCCACCCACCGTTCCCCTTCGTCCGTCGGCGTCATCCGCCGCGGCCTCACCCGTTCGGCCGTCGCCCTGGCCGGCGGCGCCGTCGTCGCCTCCGGCATGCTCGCCCTGACCACGACCTCCGCGAGCGCCGCGAGCGGCTGGGACGAGGTCGCCGCGTGCGAATCCGGCGGTGACTGGTCGATCAACACCGGCAACGGCTACTACGGCGGCCTGCAGTTCTCGCAGTCGACCTGGGAGGGCTTCGGCGGCACCGAGTACGCCGCGCGCGCCGACCAGGCCTCGAAGAGCGAGCAGATCGCCGTGGCCGAGCGCGTGCTTGCCGAGCAGGGCGCCGGCGCATGGCCCACCTGCGGCGTCGCCCTGTCCGGCGGGGCCGACACCGGCGGCGCGCCCGCCGCCGACGACTCCGGCTCCTCCCAGGACTCCGGCTCCGACGACTCCGGCTCCTCGTCGCGCTCCGACGAGAGCACCGCCACCCGCTCCGACGAGCGCTCGTCCTCCAGCCGCGAGGAGGAGACCTCCGAGCCGCAGGGCGACTGGAGCTGCAACGGCGACGGCATCAAGGACAACTGCGATCCGAACGGCTTCACCGAGGGGTCCTCCGAGAAGAGCTCCGAGACGTCGTCGGAGCGGAGCTCGGAGAAGAGCGCCGAGAAGTCCGCTGAGCGGTCCTCGGAGAAGTCCTCCTCCGCCGAGCCGGGCTCCCGCGCGACCGGCGACCTCTCCGTCGCCGGCACCCTCGAGGTGGACGGGACAATGGGCCCGAAGACCATCACCGCCCTCCAGGACTGGCTGGGCGTCGAGCAGACCGGCGAGATGGACGAGGAGACCACCCTCGCGCTCCAGGCCTGGGCGAAGACCGACCAGGACGGCGTGATCGGGAAGAACACTGTCGCCGGGCTACAGCACGAGGTCGGCGCGACCCAGAACGGCTCCGACGAGATCGACGCGGACACCGTCGAGGTCCTGCAGGCCTTCCTGAACCTGTACTGATCCGTACCACCTCCGGCCACCGCCCGGAGACCGGATCACTCCCGACGGCCGGGCCGCCCCAGGCGACCCGGCCGTCGGCGTCGATCCGCAGCACCTGACCGCAGGAGGTTCCCATGACCCGTACGAGCACCCTTCGCACCCGCGCCATCGCCCGCGCGGCGACCGCCGTCCTCGCCGTCGGCGCCGCTCTCGGCCTCGCCGCGTGCGGCCCCGAGCAGTCCGCCTCCTCCGGGGCGAGCGACGCCGGGGGTGACGCCCCGGTCGCCGCGAGCGACGGCGACGGGGAACAGGCCCTCCCCCAGGCCGACACCTCCGCGATCCCCGAGGTCGTCGCCGAGGTCAACGGCGAGCAGATCACCCGCGACGACTTCGTCCCCGTCTACGAGTCGCAGTACCAGCAGGCCGCCGCGCAGACGCAGACCACCGGTGAGAGCGTCGACGAGGCCGGCCTGCAGCAGCAGGTCGCGGACCAGCTCGTCGACAACCTGCTGCTCCAGCAGGCCGCGACCAAGGCCGGCATCGAGGCGACCGACGCGGACATCGACGCGACCCTCGACCAGATCGCGCAGCAGAACGGCCTCGGCTCCGGCGACGAGGTGGTCCAGACCCTCGTCGGGCAGGGCTACTCCGAGGAACAGGTCCGCGAGGACGCCGCGACCCAGTACGAGCTCACCACCTTTGTCACCCAGGAGGGCGGCATCACCGAGCCGGCGGAGGAGGAGCTGCGCGCCCAGTACGACGACCTCGTCGCCCAGCAGGAGCAGTCCGGGGCCGACGCCTCGCAGGTCCCGCCGTTCGAGGAGGTCCGCGAGCAGCTGGCCCAGCAGGCCCTCACCCAGCAGCAGAACGAGGCCGCCACGACCCTCGCCGCCGAGCTGCGCGAGCAGGGCGACGTGACGATCCTGCTCTGAGCGGCGCCCGGCCGGCGCCGGCCGGCTCAGGGGAGGTGGTCGCGGATCTTGTCCTGGGTGGGCTCGTCCACGGCGAAGATCCACGGCTTGTCCGGGTCCGCCGGGTCACGGTGCGCGCGGCCGACCAGCCCGGAGAGTCCGCCGACGGACTTGAAGACGTTGCGCGTGCCCTCGTGCTCGATCCCCCGCCGATCCGAGATCTCCAGGCCAGCCTGTTCCCCTTCGCGCATCATCTCGGCTGAGCCGTTCTCCTCCGAGCCGGCTATCGCGGAGTCCTCGGCGTGGTCGAAGAGACTTCCCTCGTACAGGGGCTGGTCCGTCCCGGGGAACATCCAGTCGTCGGGCGCGGGGGGGAGGACTCCCCAGCCCCCTCGCTCGCTCGAGCTTCGGCACCAGCAGCTACACCTGACCCTGCACCGGATCGGAGCTTCCCGGTAGGGTGCCGGACGAGACCCCGTCCCGGCCCGAGAGGACCCCCGATGATCCTGATCAACGTCAAGTTCCCCGTGAAGCCCGAGTTCGCCGACCGCTGGCCGGAGATCTCCCGGCCCTTCACCGAGGCGACCCGCGCCGAGCCCGGCAACAAGTGGTTCGAGTGGTCCCGCAGCGTCGAGGACCCGACCACCTACGTGCTGATCGAGGCGTTCACCGACGAGGGCGCGGAGCCCCATGTGAACTCCGAGCACTTCCGCACCATGCAGCAGGAGTTCCCGCGGTATCTCGCCGCAACCCCGCAGATCGTCTCCCAGCAGGTCGACGTCGAGGACTGGGGCCCCATGGGCGAGGTCACCGTCGACTGACCGCCCCGGCGCCGACGGGCCGGTCCGGCCCGTCGGCGTCTCGGCTCTCAGCCGCGCAGGTCCGCGGCGACGGCCCGCAGCGACTCCGCGGAGCGCTGCAGCGCCGCGCGCTCGTCGGCGTCGAACGGCGTCCCCGCGATCGGGCGCGCGCCGTGCCGACCCAGCACGCACGGCACCGAGAGCGCGACCCCGTCGATCCCGTGCTCGCCGTGGAGCACCGGCGCGACCGGCAGGATCGCGTGCTCGTCGCGCAGTACGGCTTCAACGATGCGGGCGCTCGACAGGCCGATCGCATAGTTGGTGGCGCCCTTGCCACGGATCACCGTGTAGGCGGCGTCGCGCACGTCCACCGCGATCCTCTCGAGCTCCGCCCGGTCGAAGCCCGTGCCGTCCTCGCCGCGCCACTCGAGGATCGGGACGGTGCCGATGGTCGCCGTGGACCACACCGGGAACTCGCTGTCGCCGTGCTCGCCGACGATCTGCGCGTGCACGCTCGAGGTCGACACCCCGGCGCGCCGAGCGATCTCCCACCTCAGCCGGGAGGAGTCCAGCGCCGTCCCGGAGGCGAAGACGCGCCCGGCGGGCAGGCCGCTGCTCTCGTCGGCCAGCAGCGTCAGCACGTCGCACGGATTGGTGACGATGACGTACACCGCATCGGGCGCGACGTCGAGCAGCTGCGGCATCAGGGTCCCCATGATCCGCGCGTTGGTGGCGGCGAGCTCGAGGCGGGTCTGGCCCGGCCTCTGCTTCGCGCCGGCCGTGATCACGACGATGTCGCTGTCCGCGGCGACCGCGATGTCGCTGCCGCCGGTGATCTGGCTGCTGCCCGCGAAGAAGGAGCCGTGGGCGAGGTCGAGCACCTCGGCCTCGGTCTTCTCGGGGGCGATGTCGTACAGGGCGATGTGCCGGGCGCTCTCCCGGATGAGGGCCGCGTAGGCGACGCTCGATCCGACGGCTCCGGCTCCGACAACGGTCAGCTTCGAGGTTCCGCTCATGCAACGAGGGTAGACGCGCGCGCCGGGGCGCCGACAGCGGGTGCCGCGGAGCGGGATGGCCGCTCCCGGGACTGCAACGACGTGCAACTTCCCCACTTCCCCCACCGGGACGGCGACGATCGGGGGACGCACCGCGCGCGCCCGACGAGGGCGCGGCGGCTCGACGACGAGATCGAAGGAGGACCGCCCGCCCAGCACCGACGGCTTCCGTCAGGCCCGGTTCACCACCGCGTCCTGCCGATCCGTCCGGCCCCCGGTCCGGAGCGCTCCCCTTCACGACAGAACGGAGACAGCATGTCGGAGAAGAACGTCCGCCTCGGGATCATCGGCCTCGGCGCCCAGGGCGGCATGTACGCCGGCCTCCTCCAGGACGGGAAGATCGACGGGATGACGCTCGGCGCGATCGCCGACATCGATCCCGCGAAGAAGGAGCTCGCCGCGGAGAAGCACCCGGGCGTCCCCTTCTACGACGACTACGTGAGCCTGCTCGACTCGGGTGACGTGGACGCCGTGGTCACCACCGTCCCCCACTTCCTGCACGCCGAGATGACCATCGCCGCGATCGGCAAGGGCATCCACGCCCTCACCGAGAAGCCCGCGGGCGTGTACACGAAGCAGGTCGAGGAAATGAACGCCTTCGCGGCGGAGCACCCCGAGACCACCTTCGCGATCATGTTCAACCAGCGCACCAACCCCGTCTACACAGACCTCAAGGCGCTCATCGACTCCGGCGAGCTGGGCAAGCTGCGCCACACCTCGTGGATCATCACCACCTGGTGGCGTCCGCAGGGCTACTACGACCAGTCGGAGTGGCGCGCGACCTGGGGCGGCGAGGGCGGCGGCGTCCTCGTGAACCAGGCTCCCCACCAGCTGGACCTGTGGCAGTGGCTCGCGGGCACCCCGAAGAAGGTCTTCGCGAAGCTGGCCTTCGGCTTCCAGCGCGACATCGCCACCGAGGACGAGGTCAACGCGGTCGTGGACTTCGGCGACGGCGCCACCGGCCACTTCATGACCTCCACCAACGACATCATCGGCACCGACCGCCTGGAGATGCTCTTCGACCAGGGCAAGGTCGTCGTCGACGCCTCGACCAAGGTCACCGTCTACCGCCTTTCCGAGAACGAGCGCGCCCTCAGCGACAAGATGACGATGCAGGACGTCGCCAAGCTGTTCCGCGGCGAGATGGACCCGAGCTCCGTCTACACCGTCGAGGAGAAGACCTACGAGTCGCAGTGGGGTCAGCAGCACATCGCCGTCCTCACCAACTTCGCGGCCCACATCAACGACGGCACCCCGCTGATCGCCGACGGCGCTGAGGGCATCAACGGCGTGCGCCTGGCCTCGGGCATGCAGCTGTCGGCGTGGACCGGCCGCGAGATCGACCTGGTGGACTACCCGGCGGACGAGTACCTCGCCGAGCTGAACCAGCGCATCGAGGCGGAGGGCAAGTTCCCCACGCGCTCCTGAGCGCCCCGCGACCTCGGGGGGGGGGGGGGGGGGTGGGGTATTGGGTTTCTGGAAAGGGGCTAAACAGCCCCACCCGGCGTCGACCCCTTCGGCGCCGGGACGTGCCGCACCCGCACCCCACCACCAGCCACGACCCTCGAAGGAGAACACGCCCATGGCCGTCCTCGGACTGCAGCTCATGATGCTCAAGGACCAGATCAACGAGAAGGGGATGTACGAGGTGCTGCGCCAGGTGCGCGAGCTCGACATCGACGCCGTCGAGGTCTCCCAGGTGGAGATGACCGACGAGCTCATCGACGACCTCGTCCGCGGCAAGGCCGACTTCAATGTGGAGACCGCCGCGATGAGCGCCTCGATCGCCCCCGGCGGCAACGGCTTCGCCCTGGAGACCGAGTTCGACCGCGCCGTCGACGCCTGCCGCCGCACCGGCGCCCGCTTCCTGCGCATCGGCATGATGCCCTTCTCGGCGATGGTGTCGAAGGAAGCGACGGAGGCCTGGGCCGCGAGCGTCGAGCCGTACGCCGCCCGCCTGGCGGAGCAGGGAATCACCCTCTGCTACCACAACCACCACGTGGACCTGATCCAGTTCGACGGCGAGCGCATCTTCGACATCGTCCGCCGGGTCGCCCCCTCGCTGCTGTTCGAAGTGGACCTCCACTGGGTCCAGCGCGGCGGCATGGCCCCGCTCGACATGCTCGAGGCCTACGCCGGCGCCTGCAAGCTCATCCACGTCAAGGACTTCCGCGTGGCCCCGATGCCGGCGGAGGCCGTGCAGCGCTTCGAGGCCGGGGAGATGGACATGAAGGAGTTCTACGGGACGTTCCTCTCCCTCGGTCAGTTCGCCGAGGTCGGCCAGGGCAACATGAACTGGCCCGCCCTCCTGCCCGCCGCCGAGAAGGCCGGGGCGGAGTACTTCCTCATCGAGCAGGACGACACCTACGGCCGGGATCCGGTCGACTGCATCCGCGAGTCCCGCGAGTACCTGAAGTCCATCGGGTACTGAGCCCGGATCGCGCCCCGCGGGGTGTCCCGGAGCGACCTCCAGCACACCCCGCAGAGCGTCTCCACCAGCGCCTATGACGCCAGATGACGGCCGGGTCCCAGCATCGGGACCCGGCCGTCCGTCTCTCCGGCAGGCGACCTAGAGTCGGGGCATGCTGACCGACACCGCGCTCCGCGAGGCTTTCTCCCACGTCCCCCAGGGAGTGGTCCTGGTTGCCGCGGAGATCGACGGGGTCCGGCACGGGCTCGTCGCGTCGACCTTCACGGTCGGGGTGTCCCTGGACCCGCCGCTGGTGTCCGTCGCGGTGCAGCACAGCTCCCGCACCTGGCCTCTGCTCCGCGCGCACGGCCGGCTCGGAGTTACCGTGCTCGGCGCGAACCAGCGGGGCGTGACCCGGCAGCTCGCAGGCCCGGACCGCGAGCGCCGCTTCGACGGTCTCGACGTGGAGGTCGACGAGGGCGGGGCGCTCGTGCTGCGGGACGCCCCCGCCTGGATGACCGTGACGCTCCACGACGAGATGCGCGCCGGCGACCACGACCTGGCGCTGCTCGAGGTGCTCGCGGTCGACAGCTCCCCCGCGGCGGCCGCGATGGTCTTCCACCGCAGTCGCTTCAAGGGGCTCGTCGAGGGCGACATCGCCTGCTGAGCGCCGCCCGCGCCGGACGGCGCGGGATGGCACGATCGCCCCATGGCCACTCGACTGGTGCTGAGCCCACGCGGACGTCTGCTGCGCACCCTCCTCGTGACCGCCGCGGTGCTGCTGCTGGCGGTTCCCCTCGTCGTCGCGCTGACCTCCTCGGAGCCGGATCCCGCGCTCGTCGGGCCGACGGGCACGGCTCTCCCCTCCGCCCCGGCGGAGGCGAGTACGGAGACCGCCACCACCGCCGCCGCGGATGTCGAGATGATCGATCCGAGCGCGGAGCTGCACCGCTCCGGGACGGTCGGCCCCGGCACCTGGACCGCCGCCGGGGCGGGCTCCGCCGGGCAGGCGACGACGGTCCACACCTATGCGCTGCGCGTCGAGGACGGGATCGGCATCGACGTGCAGGAGGCGGCCGACGAGGTCGAGCGGATCCTCGCCGACGAGCGCGGCTGGGGCCCCGTCGAGGACGTCGCCTTCACCCGGGTCGCCGATCCGGCAGCCGCGGAGTTCACCATCTCCCTCGCCTCCCCGACCACGACCGACGAGCTGTGCCTGCCGGCGCGCACGGAGAGCACCTGGTCCTGCCGCAACGACGGCGACGTGGTGCTGAACTCGGACCGCTGGTTGTACATGACCCCCACGTTCACGGATCTGCGGGAGTACCGGGCGTACATGGTCAACCACGAGGTGGGCCACTTCCTCGGCCACGGCCACCCCTCGTGCCCCGGCGAGGGAGAGCCGGCGCCGGTGATGCTGCAGCAGAGCATCGACCTGGACGGCTGCACGCCGAACCCCTGGCCGACGGTCGCCGCCTGAGCGGGATCCTCAGAGCTCCCGCACAGACCCCGCTTCGACGTGCCAGCGGCGATCGGTCGAGACGGCCTCCAGCATGCGCCGGTCGTGGGTGACCAGCAGCAGGGTGCCGGTGTAGGACTCGAGGGCCTCCTCGAGCTGCTCGATGGCGGGCAGGTCGAGGTGGTTGGTGGGCTCGTCGAGGACGAGCAGGTTCACCCCCCGGCCCTGCAGCAGGGCGAGGGCGGCGCGGGTCCGCTCCCCCGGCGACAGCTCCGCGGCGGCGCGGCCGACGTGGTCCGCGCGCAGCGCGAACTTCGCGAGCAGGGTCCGCACCTCGGCGGGGCTGAGCGCGGGCAGCTGGGCCTCGACCGCGGCGGAGAGCGGGAGCGGGGCGCCGTCCGGCCCGGCCGCCTCGAGCACGGTGCGGGCCTGGTCGATCTCCCCGATCAGCACCGAGGAGCCGAGGCTCGCCGAGCCCTCGTCCGGGTCGCGGTGCCCCAGCAGGAGGCGCAGCAGGGTCGTCTTGCCGGCACCGTTGGGGCCGGTGATCCCCACCCGCTCGCCGGCGTTCACCTGGAGGGACACGGGGCCGAGGGTGAAGTCCCCCTGGCGCACCACGGCGGCGCCGAGCGTCGAGACGACGGTCGAGGAGCGGGGCGCCTGCCCGATCGTGAACTGGAGCTGCCACTCCTTGCGTGGCTCCTCGACCTCCTCGAGGCGGGCGATGCGGCTCTCCATCTGCCGGACCTTCTGGGCCTGCTTCTCGCTGGACTCGGACTGCGCCCGGCGTCGCACCTTGTCGTTGTCGGGGGACTTGCGCATCGCGTTGCGCACGCCCTGGCTGGACCATTCCCGCTGGGTGCGGGCGCGGGAGACGAGATCCGCCTTGGTCGCGGCGAACTCCTCGTAGGCCTCGCGGGCGTGGCGGCGCACGGTCTCGCGTTCCTCGAGATAGGCGTCGTAGCCGCCGCCGTAGAGCCGGTGGGAGGACTGCGCGAGGTCGAGCTCGAGCACCTCGGTGACGCAGCGGGAGAGGAACTCGCGGTCGTGGCTGACCAGCACCGCGCCGCCGCGCAGGCCGCGTACGAAGGACTCGAGGCGCGCGAGGCCGTCGAGGTCGAGGTCGTTGGTGGGCTCGTCGAGCAGCACCAGGTCGAAGCGGCTCAGCAGCAGCACGGCGAGTCCGACGCGGGCCGCCTGCCCGCCGGACAGCGCGGTCATGGGGGTGCTGGGGGCGAGGGCGAGCCCGAGCTCCGCGAGCGTCGCGGGGATCCGGTCCTCGAGGTCCGCGGCGCCGACGGCGAGCCAGTGCTCGAGGGCGGCCGCGTAGGCGTCGGCGCTCGCGGCGCTCTCGTCGGCGAGCCGTTCGGCGGCGGCGTCCATCCGCGCGGTCGCCGCGGCGCAGCCGGTGCGCCGCGCGAGATGCCCGGCGATGGTCTCGCCCGGCCGGCGCTCGTGCTCCTGCGGGAGATGGCCGACGACGGCGCTCGGCGGGGACAGCGCGATTGATCCCGCCCGCGGGGTGTCGAGTCCGGCCAGGAGACGCAGCAGGGTCGACTTCCCGGCGCCGTTGGCGCCGACCACGCCGATCACGTTCCCGGGGGCGACGGTGAGGTCGACCCCCTCGAACAGGGTGCGGTGTCCGTGCCCGCCGGTGAGACCGGAGGCGACGAGGGTCGCGCTCACCGGACCCAGGCCGTGCCCGGCGGGGCGGCGAGGGAGAGGATGAGGTCCGCGGTGAGGTCCATGGGCCCATCCTCCCACCGTCCGCCCCGCGCCGCCCGCGCGGGCCTTCCGGAGTGGCGCGGACGCGGGTAGCGTCGGGCCATGAGCAGCTCTGAGATGACCACCCCCGAGAAGGCCCTGGCGCTGAAGGCGCTCCACGAAGCCCCCGAGATCCTCCGCGTCGTCAACGTCTGGGACGCGATCACCGCCCGCACCGTCGCCGACCTACCCGGCACCCGCGCGCTCGCGACCGCCGGGCACTCGATCGCGGCGAGCCACGGCTTCGCCGACGGCGAGATCCCCCGCGACGTGGCCCTCACCGCAGTCGCCGAGATCGTCGCCGCGACCGATCTGCCGGTCACCGCGGATCTCGACGCCGGCTTCGGCGATCCGGGCGAGACGGTGCGCCGCGCGATCGGCGCGGGCGTCGTCGGCGCGAACGTCGAGGATCGTCTGGTGCCGCTGCCGCAGGCGGTCCGCGCCGTCGAGGCGATCGTCGCCGCCGGCTCGGCGGAGGGCGTGGACTTCCAGCTCAACGCCCGCACGGATGCGCTCGTGCGCGGCGGGGACCGGCCGATCCAGGAGTCGGTGGCCGATGCGATCGAGCGCGGGCGGGCCTTCCTCGAGGCGGGCGCGAGCCTCGTCTTCGTGCCCGGGGTCCTCGACCGCGAGGTGACGCAGCAGCTGGTCGCGGGGATCGGCGAGCGGAAGGTGTCGGTGATCGGCCTGCCGGGGGCGCTGTCCGCCGCGGAGTACGAGGAGCTGGGCGTCGCCCGGATCTCCTACGGGCCGATGACCCAGCGCGTCGCGCTGCGGGCCCTGCGCGATCTGGCGACGGACCTCTACGGGACCGGGGTGGTCCCGGAGGACACCCCCGCGCTGAACTGACCCTCTCCGCGAATCGCCCCGAGACCCGGCCGTAGCCCGTTCCGTGCCCTACTCTCGGTCCATGATCCGCCAGCTCATCGCGCGCCTGTTCTGGGCGCTCACGCCGTGGACGCTCGTCGTCGAGCGTGTCCCGGACCGGCCCACGATCTTCGTCGGCGCCCCGCACACCTCCAACTGGGACTTCGTGTACATGCTGGCGATCGGCTGGCGGCTGCGGCTCCGGCTGCGCTGGCTCGGCAAGCACACCCTGTTCACCGGTTGGAAGGGTCCGGTCATGCGCGCCCTCGGCGGGATCCCGGTAGACCGCCGCGACCCCGCCCGCGTGGTCGACGAGGTCATCGCCCTGGTGCACAGCGGGAAGGTGTTCGGGCTGGTGATCACCCCGGACGGCACGCGCGGCGCCCACACCCACTGGAAGTCCGGCTTCTACCGCATCGCCCGGGCGACGGGGCTCCCGCTGACGCTGGGGTACATGGACCGCACCACGATGACCAGCGGCCTGGGCCCGACCTTCGAGGTCACCGGCGACGTCCGCGCGGACATGGACCGCATCCGCGCCTTCTTCGCCGACAAATCCGGCTACCACCCCGAGCTGCGCGTCGAGCCGCGGCTGCGGGAGGAGGATGATTCGAATGCCTGATCGCTCCCGCCCGCTGCGCCGTCTCGGGTTCCTCACCATCGGCCTGTTCGATCCCGCCGATCCCGGCCCGGGGCATGAGGCGACGCTGTCGCTGATCGAGCTCGGCGAGGAGCTGGGTCTGGACAGCGCGTGGCTGCGTCACCGCCACCTGCAGTTCGGAATCTCCTCCCCGATCGCGGTGATGGCCGCGGCGAGCCAGCGCACCTCCCGCATCGAGCTCGGCACCGCGGTGACCCCGCTGGGCTGGGAGAACCCGCTGCGCCTGGCCGAGGACCTCGCGACCGTCGACGTCCTCGCGGGCGGACGGATCAACCCCGGCGTCAGCGTGGGCACCCCGATGCAGTACGAGACCGTCCGCGACGCCCTCTACCCGGACACCGCCGAGGTCGAGGACTTCTCGAAGGCGCGCGTGGAGCGCCTCGCACGGCTCCTCGCCGGCGAGCGGGTGCGCGACCTCGAGGGGAAGCAGGGCGTGGTCGAGGAGTACTCGGCGCGGGTCGAGCCCCACTCCCCCGGGCTGCGCGAGCGGCTCTGGTACGGCGCCGGCTCCCTCGAGTCCGCGGTGTGGGCCGGGGAGCACGGGCTGCACCTGCTCTCCTCGAGCGTGATCTTCCCCGGCCCAAGTGAGGAGCCGGACTTCGCCGCGGTCCAGGCCGCGCAGATCCGCGCCTTCCGCGCCGCGGGCGGGACCCGCGCCTCCCAGGGCCTCGTCGTGATCCCGACCGACTCGGCGAGCGCGGCGCAGGAGCAGCGCTATCGCGCCTACGTCGCCGAGCGCCTCCCCCGCACGCGTGCCCCGCAGGGACCGCGCGGGATGCTGTTCGCCCCGGATCTGGTGGGCACGAGCGCGGAGATCGCCGAGCAGCTGTGGGCCCATGCGGGCTTCCGCGAGGTCGACGAGGTCGCCTTCGCGCTCCCCTTCAGCTTCGCGCCCGAGGACTACGCGGGGATCCTCACCGACATCGCCACCCGGCTCGGACCCGCGCTCGGCTGGTCGCCCGCACGGGTCTGAGCCGCGCGGGGTCCGGGGCGCCACGGTCAGGACTGTCCGGCTCCGGCCCCGCCCAGCTCCTCGGCGAGCATGACCAGGATCCCGCTGGGCCCGCGCAGATAGGTCAGGCGGTAGACGTCGCCGTAGGTGGCCACGCCCCGCAGCGGATGGCAGCCGTGCCGCGCCGCGATCGCGGGCGCCGCGTCGAGGTCGTCGACGCGGAGGGCGACGCGGTGCATGCCGATCTCGTGCGGGAGGGTCGGGGGCGTCTCAAGCGCCTCGGGGTGCAGGTACTCGAAGAGCCCGAGGTTGCCGCAAGCGCCTGAGCGGCGCACGCTCCCTGGCCCCTGACGCGAGCGCTGGCGCACGGAGGTCGACACTGTCGGCTCACGAGCCAGAATGGGTCCCGACATGGCTCACTGGTCGACACTGTCGACCTCGCCGGGAAGGAGGGTGACGCGATGGCGGATCTGCGCGTCCCGCCCGGACCGGGCGCGCCCCAGGGGATCGTGATCCCCGAGGCGGAGCTCGTCGAGCGCTTCACCCACGCGTCCGGCCCCGGCGGTCAGGGCGTCAACACCGCGGACTCGCGGGTGCAGCTCAGCTGGGATCTCTCGGCGAGCGCGGCGCTCACGCCGACCCAGCGGGAGCGGGCCGTCGGCGCCCTCGGCGAGGTCCTGCGGATCGAGGCGTCCGAGCGCCGCTCGCAGCACCGCAACCGGGCCGCCGCCCGGGAGCGCCTCGCCGCACGTCTGCGCGAGGCGCTCGCCCCGCCGGTGCCGCGTCGGCCGACGACGCGCACGCGCGGCTCGCAGCGGCGCCGGCTCGAGGCGAAGACGCAGCGCGGGGCGACCAAGCAGCTGCGCCGTCGGCCGGAGATGTAGGAGCGGCCCCGCGGGTCTACTCTCGACCCGTGCCTGCACAGCCCATCTCCTTCACCGAGGTCTCCACCGCGGGCCTCGAGTCCTCCCCCGTCGCCGACACCCTCGCCGGTCTGCGCGCGAACGAGGCGCGGTACTTCTCGACCAAGTACTCGCACACGTTCACGACGACGCCCGCGGCGGAGGCGCCCGAGACCCTCGTCTGGGTCGAGGAGATCCTGCGCTCCGAGCGCGAGATCCAGCCCAGCTCACCCGCGCTCGAGGTGAGCATCACCGAGGTCGACGGCATCTTCTGGGTGCATGTCTTCTACGAGTCCGGGCTCGCGCTGAACGTGCTGTGGACGCGGGATGACGGCGGCAAGCGGGCCGTCGGCTTCAAGCTCTCCGAGGGCATGGACGTCCCGCCCGAGCTCGCCACCTTCAAGTTCGCGCGGCAGAAGTCCAAGCTCGCGGGAGAGATCCGCGGCTCCTATTTCGTCATAAAGGCCGAGCACCCGCTGCCCAGCGGCCTCTGATCCGGCACGCCCGGGCGCGCAGGACGGGCGCTCCGCGGGCCGGCAGTGCGCAGTTGAGGATCTCCGCATCGCTCGCGTGCAGGGCGGCGAGCCGCCCTCGGCAGAGGTCGAGGTCTCGTCGGCGTTCTCGACGGACGGAGTCTCCGACGGAGCACCTCCCCGGTCACCCCTCCGCCGCGGCACCGGGGCCGGAGGGCTCCTCGTTCGAGGACCGGGCGCCGATCGATGCGCCCTCTCGAGCATCCGGCACGAACCGGGGCAGCAGGCGGACCAGCACCACCAGGATCACCAGCTCGACGAGCGTCTGCGTGACCACGGCGAGCGGGGCGAGGTCGTATGCGGCGGGCAGGGCGAGGGCGAGCGGGAGGACCACGAGCGAGTTCCGGGTGACTCCGCTGAGCACGAGCGCGCGCCGGCCGGGGACGTCGAGGCGGGCGAGCCGGCCCGCGAGGAGGCCGAAAGCCCCCATCACCGCCGCGAACAGGACGTACACCGGCACCGTGCGCAGCAGGTCGCCGAGGCGGTCGCCGACGCCGGCGATCTGGGAGGCGACGACCACGGCGAGGGTCGCCACCATGAGGGGCACCATCGCATCCTGCATGCCGCGGCCCACCCGACGGGCGAGCCGGCTCCGCGCGGAGGCCCGCCGGGTGAGCGCCGCCGCGAGGAGAGGCAGCACGATCAGAAGCCCGAAGGCCTCGAGGAAGGGCGCGAGATCGATCGCGCGGGCGACCTCCCCTCCCGCGAGCAGCCACAGGACGGCAGGAAGGAGCAGCATCTGGCCGAGCATCAGCAGCGGCGAGGCGGCGACGAGCCGTTCCGCATCGCCGCCCGCGAGCCCGGTGAAGACGATGACGTAGTCGATGCACGGGGTCAGCAGCACCAGCAGCACGCCGATCAGCAGCGCCCGGTCGTCGGCGACCAGGCGCGAGAGCGGCCAGACGACCAGGGGCACGAGCACGAAGTTCGTCAGCAGCAGGGTCCCGAGGAAGCGGCGGTCGCGCAGCGCCCCGCCGATCCGCTCGAGCGGCAGTCCGAGGAAGGTGGCGTAGAGCAGGAGCGCCAGCACCCCGGTGACGGCGCGCTCCGCCCCGGGCGCGGCCGCGGGGGCGGCGAGGCCGACGACGGCGCCGAGCGCCAGTCCCGCGAGGTAGAGCGGGATCTGGTGGCGCTCCATCCGCTCGACGATCGCGCGCATGCCGCTCCTCCTCAGGGCCGGCGGAGGTCGCTCGCCTCCTCCAGCGCCTCGAATCCTGCCGCACGATAGGTCGCGACCGCCGCCGCGTTCGCCGAGGGTGTGGCGACGATCGCGCTGTCCTCGTCGCGCACCTCGACCGCGAGCTCGACCGCCTCCCCCGAGTCGACGTGGTTCGGGAAGGCGGGGTGCGCGCTCATCTCCCCAGCCTCGCAGTGCACCGCCGCGAAGAGACGGAGTCCGACGCATCGGCCGGCTCGGCCAGGCGCTCCGGAGGGGAGTCGAACGCGAGGAGGACACGAGGAGGATCAGCCTCCCCGGACGCCCGCTCCACGAATGCGGGCGACGAGGTCGTCCAGCCAGGCACCCACGCTCTGCCGCGCCTCCGGGGTGTCCGGGTACCGGCAACGCAGGTGGATGCCGGAGGTGTCGGTGACGAACCACAGCATCACTCCGTCAGTGCGGATGCCGGCGCTGATGTAGTGGGCGTCCAGGCTCCGGGTGTCGATCGTCACCGGCAGGCGACGCATGTCCAGCCACGACACGGCCAGCATCCCCGCCGACTCGGGCATGCCGCCCCACGGCGTCATGAGCTCGGAGAGCGGATGGGAGCCGAGCCGCAGCGACTCCTTGACCGCGGCGGCGCAGGCCGACGGGTCGGGGTCGCCGGATTCCAGCACCGAGTTCGTGATGAACCAGCCGACGCTGTCGTGCCAGCGCTGCTCGTAGCGGCTGTGCACCGGGAACACGGCTCTCAGCGCCGTGCCCGCGAGCTCCTGGGTGGTGCTCGTCATCGCGGAGACCGTCAGAGCGAGGGTCGAGACCCCCTCCTGCCGCGCCCGCTCGGAGTAGGCCGCCAGCGCGTCGCCGTCGAGCACGTCCCGGACGACCACCCTCTCGGGATGGACCGCCGGATCTCCCAGCGGCAGCGGGAAGCGGGGCATCGCACCGCCGCCCGCGTCGATGACCTCGCGCCAGCGTCGATGCACCTCCTCCGGCGCCGCGGGACGGTCCCGGAGAGCCTCCGTGTGCTCGACGAAGGAGGGCACGGGCGCCGGTGCGGGGCACTCGCCGCGCTGGATCCTGTCGAGGGCGGCCAGGAGGTCCCGGACGATGACCAGCATCGACCACATGTCCACGTGGGAGTGGTCGGCGGCGACCACGAGCGTGGGCCCGTCGGACGTCTCGACCATGCACAGCCGGTGCGAGGGTCGCGAGAGCGGTCGGCAGTGCGCGTCCAGGACGTCCTGCAGCGCGGAGCTCATCGACTGCCCGGGCGCGACCTCGTGCTCGACCCAGGTCCCGGGGCCGTACGTGACCTCGTGCAGCGACGCGGGCGCATCGCCCCGATCGACGAAGACGGTGCGCAAGGTGCCGTGGGCCCGGACCACCACCGTCCACGCGGCGGCGAGCTCGTCACGATCGAGAGGGCCGGGCAGCCGGAAGGCGAGAGCCATCCAGGACCCGGGCCGGTCCCCGAGCTGAACGTGCCGTGCCTGGTCGAAGGAGATCGGCAACGACCGTCCGGGCGCTGACGCCTCGAGCTCGATCCCGAGCAGTGGCCCGAACGGCAGCCGCAGGTGGGAGACGTGCGTGAGCCGCATGGCGCTACTATAGGCGTGACCAGCGCAGATGCAGAGGCGGCGATCACATGCACAGGATCGAGGTCCCCGGAGCGCAGATCGCCTGGGCGTTCAGCGACGAGTCCGGCCCGCCCGTGGTCCAGCTTCACGGGCTCACCTCGAGCCGCTCCCGCGATCGACTGCTGGATCTCGATCTCGGGCGCGGGCTCTCCGACACGCGGCTGCTGCGCTACGACGCGCGCGGGCACGGGCACTCCACCGGCCGTCCGGTCCCGGAGGACTATCTGTGGCCCACCCTCGCCGATGACCTGCTGCACCTGCTCGAGGTGTGGTTCCCCGGCGAACAGGTGCACGGCGTGGGCCCCTCGATGGGCGCGGGCACGCTGCTGCACGCTGCAGTACTGGAGCCCGACCGCTTCAGCGGGTTCACCCTGCTGCTCCCACCGACAGCCTGGGCGACGAGAGCGGCGCGGGCCGAGGAGTACCGCAGGGCTGCGACGCTCCTCGAGGCGCACGGCATCGAGCGCATGCTCGCGGCCGACGCCGCGGCCCCGGGCCCGCCGGCGGCAGCAGGCCGCCCCGACACGGTGCCTCACGTCGCGGCGGACCTCCTGCCCGCCGTCTATCGCGGTGCGGCGCTCAGCGACCTCCCGACGCCGGAGCAGATCGCGCGCCTCACGCAGCCGACCACGGTGCTCGCCTGGATCGACGACCCGGGTCACCCGATCTCGACCGCCGAGGCGCTGGTCTCGCTCATGCCGAACGCCGCGCTGCAGGTCGCCTCGACACCCGACGAGGTGCGACGGTGGCCGGACGTGCTCGCCGCCGACATCGCACGGTCGCCCCTCTCCGCCTGGTGCGCTCACAGACCGATGAGCAGGGGCAGGGTGTCGAACTCGGGTGCCGGATCCGCCCGCAGCCGGCCGTAGGTCTCGACGTCGATGCGCTGCCCGTCGATGAGGAACTTGCCGCGCTCGGTCCCCTCCCGGACGAACCCGGCCCCCCTCGCGACGGCGCCGGAGGCCGGGTTGTTGGCGCGATGCCCGAGCTCGAGCCGCTCGAGGCCGCGCTCGGTGAGCGCCCATTCCGCGACGGTCGCGGCCGCACGGCGGGTGAGGCCGCGTCCTCGCGCGCGGCGCGTCATCCAGTACCAGAACCAGCCGCTGCGGTTCTCCTCGTCGACCGTGACGCCGATGAGCCCGATCAGCTCGTCGGCCTCGACGATCGCCCAGGCCTCGTGCGACGAGTCCGGATCCAGCAGGCGCGCGACGTACCGCTCGGCCCCCTCCACAGTGGTCACGTCGCCTTGGCGGGCCATGTCGGCTGCTGAAGCGAAGGCCGCGAGCACCGCCGCGTAGTCCGACGGGCGGAGCCGTCGCAGCGCCACGGACTCCCCACCGAGGGTGTCGCCGTCAGTCGGCCCGATCCCGGCACGGTCAGCCATCGTGCTCCGTCTCCTCGAGTACTCCCCCGATCACCGGGGTGGACGGCTTCAGCGTACGAGAGCGTGCCGGCGATTCTGCTGGGTGGGGACCGGAGGAACTCGCCGAAGGTCACGTCGATCCGGCGGGCAGCGATCGGCGTCACCAACCGCGTCGGCAGCACCCATGACTGGAAGCGCCGCTCGGAGCGGCTCGTCCGCGCCAGTGGCCACCCCTTCACCATCGTCCGCCCGAGCTCGTCCGCGTCGCTAGGCTGGACTGATGGCGACGGTTCTCCTCGTGCGGCACGGCCGCACCACGGCTAATGCCACGGGACTGCTGGCGGGTCGGACCGCGGGCGTCCACCTCGACGATGTGGGCCGGGACCAGGCAGCGCGCACAGCGGACAGGATCGCGGCGGTGCCCGTGGCCGCCGTGGTGTCGAGCCCACTGGACCGCTGCCGCGAGACCGCACGGGCCATCCTCGAACGACAGGCGGTCGCACCGACCGAGTCGATCGAGGACGAGCTCACGGAGTGCGATTACGGGCAGTGGCAGGGCCGCAGGCTCCAGGACCTCGCCGCCGAGGCGCTGTGGTCGACGGTGCAGTCGCAGCCCTCCGCCGTCACCTTCCCCGGCGGCGAATCCATGGCGGGGATGCAGGCCCGGGCGGTCGCAGCGATCCGGCGCCACGACAACGCGGTCGAGGCCGAGCACGGTCCGGGCGCGGTGTGGGCGGCGGTGAGCCACGGCGACGTCATCAAGTCGGTCCTGGCCGATGCGCTCGGCATGCACCTGGACATGTTCCAGCGGATCGAGGTCGGGCCCGCCTCGGTGTCGATCGTGTCCTACGGCGCGGGCAGGCCGCGGGTCCTCGCGACCAACACCGACGCAGGCGACCTGTCCTGGCTCGCCAGGAGCGTCCCCTCCGGCGATGCCCCGGTGGGCGGCGGCGCAGGCGACTCCGCACCCGACAGCCCGGACGCCTAGGATCAGGACATGACCGACGTGCCCGCACATGTTCACGAGTTCGACTGGCCGGACCGGGTCGTCATCGGGACGGTCGGACTCCCCGGGTCCCGGACGTTCTACCTCCAGGCGCGCACCGGGCGGCGGATCGTGAGCATCACCCTCGAGAAGGAGCAGTCCGCCCTGCTCGCGGAGAAAATCGACGAGATCCTCGACCGGCTCCGCGAGGTCGAGGGCAATCGCTACAGCGTGCCCACCAGCACTCCCGTCGAGCTCGTCGACAACGATCCGCTCGACACCGTCGAGGAGCAGTTCCGCGCCGGCACCCTCGGCATCGGCTGGGACCCCACCACCGCCCAGATCATCCTCGAGGCGCATCCGCTCCCCGCTGATCTCGACGAGGCCGAGGAGTTCGACGCGGCCGCGTCGGTGAATTCGGAGATGCTGCGGGTGAAGATGCCGGTCGGGACCGCGCGGGCGTTCACCCAGCGCACCCGCGAGGTTGTCGACGCCGGGCGTCCCCTGTGCACGCTCTGCGGCCATCCCATCGACCCCGACGGCCACACCTGCATCATCCCCGAGTCCTGATGACCGCGCCGGACCTGGTGGCCGACGATCTGGTGCTCACCGGTCGCCTCACGACGGCGTCGAACGCGACGTTCCTGGCCGCCATCGGCGACGCGGTCGTCGTCTACAAGCCCGTGGCGGGCGAGGCCCCGCTCTGGGACTTCCCGGGCGCCACCCTGGCCCGTCGAGAGGTCGCCGCCCACCTGGTCTCCGAGACCCTCGGCTGGGACATCGTGCCGCGCACCTGGCTGCGCGACGGCCCGTTCGGCGAGGGGATGGTGCAGCTGTGGCAGGAGCCGGATCCCGACCAGGACGCCGTGGACCTGGTGCCGTCGGACCAGGTGCCCGCGACGGGCTGGCGGGCCGTGCTCGAGGGCGAGGACCAGGCCGGGCGGGCGATCGCCCTCGTCCACGAGGACACGCCCTCGCTGCGCCGCATGGCGGTGTTCGACGCGCTCGTCAACAACGCCGACCGCAAGGGCGACCACGTCCTCGCCATGGCGGGCGGGCACCGCTTCGGCGTCGACCACGGGCTCACCTTCCATCACGAGGACAAGCTGCGCACCGTCCTGTGGGGATGGATGGGCGAGGCGTTGACCGCCGAGGAGCTGGGCGGCATCGGCCGCATCGCCGACGCTCTGGACGGCGAGCTCGGCCGAGACCTCGCGGAGCTGCTCAGCGCTGAGGAGCTCGAAGCGCTCGCCGCGCGCTGCGCCCGGCTGCGGGCCGACGGGTGCTTTCCGGCCCCGGGCGGCGACATGCCCGCGGTGCCGTGGCCGCTGTTCTGAGCGGGCCCGACGGTCGTCGTGCTCCCGGCGATGCGCTCGACGCTCCGAGATCCCGTCGTGGCCCGGGGAAGCAGGGGCTCCATCAGCGCCACGCTCGCCGCGCGGGCGGACGTCACGATCCTCGACGCGCTGCCCGAGGACCAGAGGGACTCCCCGAAGGTCGCCTCGATCCGTCGGGCGGCGCTGAAGCACCAGCGCGCCAGAGCCTGAGCGCTCCGCGCTCCCCGATCAGCCCCGTCGCCCGAGCGCGGCGCCGCCGACGGCGCGCAGCTCCGCGGCCGGCCTCATGAGGTAGACGTCGATCGCGTCCTCGCTCACGAGGGCGAAGCCGTGCCGCTCGTACAGGCGGCGAGCGCGATCCGTGCTGGTCGGCGACGCGAGTCGCCCCCCGCGTCACCGCAACGAGGGAGGTCGCGGTCGACTCCGCGTCACCGCCAGCCGAGCCGCGCGACGAGAAGACTTGCGACCTCGTCGGCCGTCCGGTCGCCGGTGTCGACCTCCACGACGGCGTCGGTCCACGCGGCGTAGTCGGAGCGTCGGCGCTGCACGTCCTCCCACGTCGGCTCGCCCACGTGCTCGAGGCCCCGGTCCCTGCCCCGGAGCCTCCGTCGGTGCTCGGTCGCGTCCGAGAGCACGAGGTGCACGAACGAGATCTCGGCACCGGTCCGTGCAGCGGCGGCACGCCAGGTCTGCCGAGCCTCGTCGCTGTCGTTCACCGCGTCGACGACGATGTGGTGGCCGAGCCGAAGATTCAGCTCGGCCATCGCCCGCACCGCCTCGTAGGCCGCGACGCCGACCTCCCACCCCCGCGGCAGACCGCAGGCGAGGATCGAGTCCTCGACCGCGTCGAGGGAGAGGTGGACCGAGGCCGTCCGCGCCGCGAGGATCCCGGCGACGCTCGTCTTGCCGACACCCGGGAGACCGGCGAGCACGACGAGGCGGCCGCTCGGTGGAACCCGGGGATCTGCACTCTCCTCTGCGGAACTCACCCGGTGAAGCGTACGCCGACCGACGCGAAACGGCGCCAGAGCCTACAGGGCAAGTCCCACCGACGTCTCTTCGGAAGAGGGAGGGACTGCCGCACGGATCGGTGACACATTGACCTGACCTATGGCTCGGTTTCCAGTTGACGTCGCTAGTCGATGGTCTTCATGGAAGGCTCTTCGCATGCCCCGCCCGTACCCTCCCGAGTTCCGTGCCCGTGCCATCGCTCTGGTCCGCGAGGGACGCCAGGTCAAGCAGACGGCACTGGACCTGGGCATCCACGCGGTCACCCTCCACAACTGGCTGCGACAGGACGATATCGACCACGGCCGCCGGCCGGGACGAAGCAGTCAGGAATCTGCCGAGCTCCGCGCGGCGCGCGGCCGTGTCCGGCAGCTCGAGCAGGAGATCGCGATCCTTCGCCGGGCCGCGACGTGGCTCGACGAGGAGGGAGGAGTCACCCCAAAAGGGCGCACCCGGTGATCGACCGACTCGTCGACGCCGGAGCCCCCGCAAGCACCTGCTGCCGCCTATTGGGCGTTTCCCGTCAGGGCTACTACCGGTATCGGAAGCGCCCGACCAGTGCCACTGAGCTGCGCCGCCGCTGGCTGACCGGCCTGATCCGGGAGATCCACGTCGCCTCCCGCGGCACCTACGGCTACCGCCGCATCCACGCCGAGCTCACCATCGGAATGAACATTTCGTGCTCCAGCCGGCTCATCTCCGTCCTCATGACTCGCGCCGGAATCGGTGGCCTTCCAGGCCCAGCCAGAATCAAGCGACTTAAGGGGGTCGCCACAGCGGAAGACCTGGTCAACCGCAAGTTCCACCGTCTCGTGCTGAACGAGCTGTGGGTCACGGACATCACCGAGCATCCCACCCGGGAGGGCAAGATCTACTGCGCCGCCGTGCTGGATGCTTGCAGCCGCAAGATCATCGGCTGGGCTATCGACTCCAAACAGGACTCCACCCTGGTCGTGAACGCTCTGGACATGGCAATCCGTGCACGTCAGCCTGGGCCCGGAGGGATCGTTCATGCGGATCATGGAGTCCAGTTCACCTCCTGGGTCTTCACTCAGAAGATCCGTTCAGCGGGACTGCTGCCGTCGTTCGGGACCGTCGGCGATGGCCTCGATAATGCGATTGAATCGCCCCGGGTCTGGTGGAGGCTCTGAATCCACGGGAGGATGAGGAGCATGGCAGCACCGAGGAAGTACCCCGACGAGCTTCGGGAGAGAGCCACGAGGATGGCAGTTCAGTCACGGCGCGATCCATCGACGAGGTCGGGAACGTTTCGCCGTGTGGGCGAGCAGCTCGGGATCAATCCTGAGACTCTGAGGAACTGGGTCGTGCAGGCCGAGGTTGACGAGGGGCACCGTCCCGGGACCACGACCAGCGAGTCCCAGCGCCTGGTCGAGCTGGAGAAGGAAGTGCGTGAGCTGCGCAGGGCGAACTCGATCCTGAGGTCAGCCTCGGCTTTTTTCGCGACGGAGCTCGACCGCCCACAGCGTTGATCGTGGAGTACATCGACCAGTACAGGCATGAGTTCGGCGTCGAGCCGATCTGTCGAACGCTGACCGCAGCGGGCACGCAGATCGCGCCGAGCACGTACTACGCGTTCAAGACCCGCCCACCCTCGAAGCGAGCACTACGCGACGAGGAACTGCTGGTCGAGATCCACCGCGTCCATGCGGTGAACTTCGGCGTCTACGGGGCGAAGAAGGTCCACGCCCAGCTGCGCCGCGAGGGCGTCGTCATCGCGCGTTGCACGGTCGAGCGGCTCATGCGCGGCGCGGGGTTGCGAGGCGTCGGCCGGGCCAAGGGCCCGCGCACTACGATCTCCGGTCGTGGCCCGGATAATCGTCCTGACCTGGTCGAACGTGACTTCACCGCGACCGCTCCGAACCAGTTGTGGGTCGCGGACATCACCTACTGCCGCACCTTCGCCGGCTGGGTGTATGCCGCGTTCGTCATCGATGTGTTCTCCCGCCGCGTGGTCGGCTGGCAGCTGTCGAAGTCGCTGCGGACGGACCTCGCGTTGGACGCGCTCGAGATGGGCATCTGGACCCGCGATCACGCAGGCCAGGCCGTCTCCGGGCTCACGCACCACAGCGATAAGGGCGTTCAGTACGTCGCCATCCGCTACACCGAGCGTCTTGCTGAGGCCGGCGCGGCCGCCTCGGTCGGCTCCACCGGCGACTCGTATGACAATGCCCTGGCCGAGGCCTTCAACTCGCTGTTCAAGGCTGAACTGGTCCGCAACCGCGGGCCCTGGAAGAACATCGACGACCTCGAGATCGCGACCGCGGAATACATCGACTGGTTCAATCACCGGCGACTTCACGGCGAGATCGGCATGATCCCGCCCGTCGAGCTCGAGGACACTTACCATCACAACCACCCCGCACCGGCACCCGCCGACGCGGCACTTGCGAGCCTCTAACAAACCCGGGGCGATTCAGACAACCATCTGCGTCAACTGCCCGCCACGGACCTCAAGAGTGGTCGGCGACCAACCTCCCAAGCACGTCGAGATCGTGGCGGTCCTCCGGCCGGAGGTCGTAACCGAGCCTCAGCGCCATGAGTCGCGCGGCGCACGCGACAACTACCGAGCGATCTCCGATCACTCCGACCGCGCGCTCGCGCGCTCGGTGGACGAACGAGTCTTCACCGAAGCCCTGCTGGACCCCGTCGCCGACACAGTCCACGTCCATCGGATGGATGTCGACCGCCCTGTCGCCGGCGCGCAGCTCAACTCGGATCGGACGCCAGTCCTCCACGATGCTGTATCCGCGACCGAGCAACCATTCCATGAGGGCGTCGACCGTCGTCGAGTCGACGAACACATCCAGATCACCATGCGATCTGGTCTGGGAACCGTGCAGAGCGTCAACGGCCCATCCGCCGTTGACCTGATAGACGACTGATCGCTCCTCGAGCCAGCCAACGACTCGGACTACCTCAGCGGCGTCCATCCCGCTGAAGGTCATGCGGATTGCAGCGGCACGATGGCGTCGATCTGCTCAGCCGCGCGATCCTCTGCGAGGTCGAGGTCGTAGAGCGTCTGCAGGTTCAGCCAGAACTGTGCGGTGGTGCCGAAGAGCTTGCCGAGCCGGAGCGCGGTGTCCGCCGTGATCCCCCGCTTGCCATGCACGATCTCGTTGATCCGCCGAGGCGGGACGCCGATCGACACGGCGAGCTTGTTCTGCGTGATCCCGAAGCCCTCGATGAAGTCCTCCATGAGGACCTCCCCAGGGTGGATCGGGGCAATCTTCTCAGTGGTAGTCAACGATCTCCACCTCCTCCGGTCCTGCGTCGGTCCGCACGAACCAGATCCGCCACTCGTCGTTGATCCTGATGCTGTGCTGCCCGGCGCGGTCGCCCTTCAGCGCTTCGAGCCGGTTGCCCGGCGGGACCCGAAGATCCTCGATGGACTCCGCCGATCCCACCTGACGAAGCTTGCGCAGTGCGACCCGATGGATCCGATGATCGATCGAGCGCACTCGCTCACGACGCCACAATCGTTCGGTGTCCTTGCTCCCGAACGATCTGATCACGAGACCAGGATATAACGACCGGCGTCAATAACGCTAGACGTTAAACCGGAACTCCACCGCATTCCGGCACGGAGGGCCATCTGCGTAGCCGAACAGGACGATCGCCTGTCGGACACCCGTGTCACCATTGCCGACATGATGATGAAGGCGTGTCTGAACGGTGCCCGATTGCCAAGTGCACACCCCACGCTACCGACGACACCGTCTCAACTCGCAGCCGAGGCTGTGGACGTGTGGGCAGCGGGTGCCGACGCAATCCACGTCCACGTCAAAGACGCCGCCGGGTTCGATACGCTCGCGGCACATCCGATGGCGAAGGTGCTGGAAGCCATCCGCACAGCCGCTGACGGCCTTCCGATCGGCGTCACGACAGGTGCATGGGCCGAGTCTGATCCGGCCGAGCGGGTCGCGACCATCCGCAGTTGGGACGCCTTGCCCGACTTCGCATCGGTAAACTGGCACGAGGACGGCGCAGACGACGTCGCGACCGCACTGATGGATCATGGCGTCGGAGTTGAGGCCGGACTGTGGAACTCAGAAGCCGTTGCGAATTGGGCGCGATCACCCATCCGCGATTCATGTCAGCGAGTGCTGATCGAACTCCCTCCAGAGCCCGATCCGACGGTGACGACGCGGCGAGCTGAGGACATGTTCGAAGCTGTGGCAACGGCGAACGACGCCCGGATGCCTGTCCTGCTCCACGGCGAGGGCAGCAGTGCCTGGGCGGCACTCGCAATCGCAGCTCAGCACGGACTCTCGACGCGCATCGGATTCGAAGACACCCTGCAGTTGCCCGACGGCCGAACGGCCCCGAGCAACAAAGCCCTTCTTGAAGCAGCGTGGACGATCGTCAGGACCGAGTGAGCATCCACGAGTTGCACGTCGCAGCACCGATCGCATTGCCCCATACGACTACACGTTAAAGCGAAACTCCACCACGTTCCGTAGCCGAATAACGTCTCAACCAATGCCTAGCTGCACCGCTGATCACGGGTTGCACGTAGGCTCTAAGTGTGAACTCACCTGGGAACGAGCACCATCCGACCGCCGACCAACCTAAGCCCTCGCTTGGCTGGCGAGACGATCCGATCACAACAGCCGACCAGGACACTCTCCAGCGTGCACAGGTAGCCCAACGCATAGCGCGACTGATCGACGAGAACCACTCCCCGGAATCCAGCGTTGTCTATGGACTTGAGGGCCCTTGGGGCTGTGGCAAGTCCTCAGTCATCGCCTTGATCACCACCTTCCTCACGAAATTCGACGAAAACCGATGGCATGTCGTCTCGTTTACGCCTTGGGCGACATCCGGAACTGAGGGATTGCTTTCCGAGTTCTTTTCCGCTCTTGCAACCGTTGCGCCAAAATCGAGTAACAGTAAGGACCTGCGTGGCCTGATCAGTACCTACGCCGACATCGCGCGGCCTTTTGCGGCCTTGATCCCGGTCGCGGGATCGGCAGTTGCCGAGGCGACGCGAAGTCTTGAGACCCGCTTATCGAAACCGTGGAATGTAGCCTTCGAAGAGATCGCGACAGAACTGCGGACCCTCGGAACACCAGTGCTGGTCGTCGTCGACGATATTGACCGTCTCCAACCCGGCGAATTATTCGACCTCCTTAAGGTGGTGCGTCTGCTTGGCCGCTTCCCCGGTGTCGACTTCCTCTTGGCCTACGATGAACAAACCCTCATCGAGACCTTGCAGAATCCAGACCAGTCCAACGCATCGAAGGCTAGGGCTCGGGCGTTCATGGAGAAGATAGTTCAGTATCCACTGAGTATCCCGCCCCTTCTCACGAGCCAGATCGTAAAAATACTGGACGCCGGGCTGACGGAGATTTTGACCCCGGAACGTGTCGAGACAAGCTTCGACAGGAACCGGTTCGGTGACATCATCCTGTCCACCATGCCCTCCCAACTCACTACACCGCGCGCAATTGAGCGATTCCTGGCGCAAGTTCGCGAGCAGTTCAGGAGCCACGATCTCAGTGAGATGAATGATGTGGACCTCATCTTGACCGTTTTCCTCAAGGTTCAGTTTCCCGACGTCTTCGCCCGACTGCAGTCGTGGAAGAGTGAACTAACTCGCTCGTCTCCTTCGATAGCGAGCTTCGGCAGACGTGAGGTAGAGCAGCCGGATTGGGATCAACTCTTTGAAGTCCTCGATCGCAACGAGGATCGTCGAGATGCACGCGCGGTTCTAGCTGTTCTCTTTCCTGCTACTCGCGCCCCAAGCCCTTCCCGCGCTGCGCCCAGACGGTTCGCGCATCCCGACTACTTCGATCGGTACCTCGCGCAAGCTATCCCTGAACACGACGTACCCGACGCCATCGTCAGCCGAGCGATTGAGAAGGCGGCCGTCGGCAACGGCGCCGATCTACATTCGCTACTCTCCGCCGACGACGAATCACGGGTGACCTTGACGCTGAGCAAGATCCGCTCGCTATATCCAGATATCAGAGAGCTGCCGCACCACGAAGGTCCCTCCGGTCCAGTCACACTGGAGTTGTTAACCGTCGGCATGACCCTTGTCAATGACGCCGAAGACAGACTGAGCTCTTTGACTTCCAACTTGGTCCACTTAACACACTGGGCTGCGACGCTGCTCCGTCGCCTTGTCGACGCAAATCCTAAGAGCGAAATTGATTGCGCGTTGATGGCATGCTCCGATATTCACCGTCGCACCCATGTAATTACGACAGCGAACCGCGACGTGGATGCGCTCAATGATGAAACTGCGCAGACTCTGCGTGAAGCGCTGCATCGAGAGGCCGATAGATTGTCGTCGATTTTGCTGAATGATCTCCGCCAGGGTGACGAGTCGAAGGCACAAGCAGGTAACAGTTTCCTCTATGACGTCATCGCCGAGTCGCCGACCCTGGAGAGCTTTCGGGCCGACATTGCGAATGGCTTAGAATCTGACGATTTCTCTCTTGAAGACATTGCAGCGAGGCTCGTCAGTTTCTCTTACATAATCGGAGGCTCCGGACGACCCTCATATGCGTCATTCTCGGGGGCCCTCTTCACGAAGATCACCGGGATAGAAGCACGGTCGGTCGAGAGTAAGGATGTGAGCGATTGTCCTGATACTGGCTGGCTATACCGTCGACAGTTCACCAAGCCGCTAATCTCGCCGCGAGGGGCGGACGCCAAAGAAGCCAGCGGAAGCGACTCGTGACAAGCGGCGTCGTCTGATCCCATGGCTTTCCCCTCCGAGTGCGAGGGGAAAGTTTAGACGGCAAAACGAAAACTGACCGCATTCCGTAGCCGAATCACCTTTGGAGAGCTATGTCCATAGGTCGGTGCTCGCTCACCGTCCCTCCGGCGCTCCCATGTGGGAGATCGGGACGATCACAAGCTCTCGAACGACTGCGAGCACCAGAGCTGTCACTACGGTCGCGGGAGTGCTGGAGCTCGTCCGAGTTCCGAGGTCGGTAACCTTGCCACGTCGCGCTGGGGCCACGAGACGGGCGTTGCCGCAACGACTGGTATGACGGCCTACGATCAGGTGGCGACGAGAACCGCGGAGGAGGCCCACGTGCGCACCGTACTCGCGGCCGGGAACCGGCACTCAGTGCTGCGACGCGAGGACGGGACCGTGATTGCCACTGGCAACAATCAAGCCGGCGAGTGTGACGTACTACCCTGGTCCGACGTCATCGCCGTAGCCGCTGGCAGCGTCCACACGGCCCGCAATACCGGCAAGTCTCACACAGTGGGGCTCCGAGCCGATGGGACTGCACTTGCTACCGGCTGGAGCGACGCCGGGCAGACCGCCGTCACGCAGTGGCGCGAGATCACGGCTATAGCCGCCGGCTGGAGGACCACCGTGGGGCTACGTGCCGACGGATCGGTCGTCGCCACCGGTCGCACCGCGGAAGGACAGTGTGACGTGCAGTTGTGGAGCGGGATCGTCGCGATCGCGTGCGGCGACTGGCACACAGTCGCAGTTCGACGCGACGGCACAGCCCTCGCAACTGGCAACAATCAGCGAGGGCAGACCGACGTCGCCCGGTGGACACACGTGTCCGGGGTCTCTGCCGGCTACCTGCACACCGTCGGCTTACACGAAGACGGCACCGTCGTCGCCGTCGGCGACGACAGCAGAGGCCAGTGCGAGGTGTCATCGTGGAGAAGCATCACCTCAGTGGCGGCCGGCTCCGTCCATACGCTCGCGCTGAGCCAGACCGGAAGGGTCTTCGGAACGGGCGACAACCAGTTCGGCCAGTGCGATGTCCAGTCATGGACCGGCATCACAGCGATCGCAGCCGGAGCGAGACACTCGCTTGGGCTGCGCGCCGACGGAACAGTCGTGGCTGCGGGCGACCACACCGAGCAGCAATGCAATGTCAACGCCTGGGCCACTCGACCACAGATGAACTGAAGTCCGGCATGCCCGGTAATCGACCGTCGATCACACGTTGAACCTCAACTCCACCACGTTCCGGTACGTACAGCCATCTGGTTCCGATCAGGGATCAAGGTCACTGAGACCGTTCACTTGCAGCCGAGGGAGTGTGGGCGCATGCTCTTCACCAGTCGATGCTGAGCATGGCCGCGCTTCGCCGCCAGTGCTCAACCGCGATACCGGCGTCGTAGGCCTGCCTGTTCGTGCGGCCGATCCGGCCCGGTGCACCGTAGTACTCCCCCGATGTCCACGCCCGGCCCGGTTGACCCTCGATGAAGTGCCGCAGGCGTGCTCCTCCCTGCTCTGGGGAGATCAGGAACGCCCTGAGCGCGCCGTGGTAGACGCGTTGGAAGTAGCTGTCTGTGTCCGAGGCGAAGTTCGTCGCGACATTGCCAGGATGGAATGCGACTGAGGAGAGGCCCCGGCCGTGGAAGCGCTCGTGCAGCTCCTTGGTGAACAGGATGTTGGCGAGCTTGGCGTCGCCATAGGCCTTGTTCGGTGAGAACCCCGCCCAGTTGTTCAGGTCCTCGAGGTCGATGTGGCCGAACAAGCGCGCGCCGATGCTGGAGGTATTGACCACGGCCGCGCGGCTGCCGATCAACTTGTCGATCAGCAGATGCGTGAGGAGGTAAGGGGCGAGGTGATTGACCTGGAAGGTCTTCTCGAAGCCGTCCTGGGTGACTGTCGGTCCGGAGAACATGCCGCCCGCGTTGTTTGCCAGCACGTCGATCCGCTCGCAGACCTCATTCAGCTCGCCGGCGAGGCGGCGTACGTCGTCGAGCCTGGCGAAGTCGGCGACATAGTGCTCGGCACCGGTGGCGGCGGCGACCGCGCTGGTCTTCTCCGGCGAACGCCCTACGAGGATCAGCCGTGCGCCGGTCTCCGCGAGCTGTCGGCTGGCTGCCGCGCCGATGCCGTCACTGGCTCCGGTGATGACGATCGTTCTCATCGGTTCTCCCTTCCTGGATTCGGGTCAGCAACGGAGGGGAGGAACCGGGCTGTGAGCGCTTCGACCGCCTCCCAGGCTTCACGCTCGCGCTGCCGGTCATAGGACGCCGGCGATGATGCAGCCACTCGGTCACGGTCGATATACGCGCCAGACGGGGCCGCAACCGTGCCGAGCACCGCGTCAGCCAGGAATCGCCCTGCCAGGCTGGGGGAGGTCGCCAGCGGAGTGAGCGTCAGCAGGGGCATGACCCGTCGCATGGCGAACCGGGAGATGGCATCGGCATCGCGTGCGAGGTCGGTGCCGGGCACGAAGCCCGGGTTGAACGAGGTGATCGTCAAGCCGGTCGGGAGTCGGCGCGCGTATTCGTGGACGAGGTAGATGGCGGCGAGCTTGCTGGTCGAGTAGGCGGCCCGCCCCGCTGTGCTGCCGCTCGGGTCGGGGAACGCTGCGGCCCGGGCCAGGGTCTCGACCGGGTGCCACTGCGGGCCCGGCACCATGCCGAGGTTGTGCCTCAGGTCGCCGAAGTGCGTGTCGCTGACCGTCACGACGACCCGCGCGCTGGGAGGCAGGTGCCCCTGGAGCCTCCGCAGCAGGACGTGGTTGGCCAGGACGTTGACCGCGAAGGTCGCCTCGAAGCCGTCCACGGTCTCGGTCAGTGCGTTCGTCAGCTGCACCCCGGCGTTGCAGACCAGCGCTCCGATCGGTGGCAGGCGGCCGGGATGCACCAGCTCCACCACCTCGTCAGCCGCCTCGCTCACGCTGCGCAGAGAGGACAGGTCGGCGCGGATGACAGTCACCGACCCGCCGGCTGCTCGCAACTCGTCGACCAGTGCCTGCGGGACGGTACGGCTCAGCAGCACCAGATGCGCCTGCGGGCGACCGGCGAGCAGGCGGCGCGCCGCCGTGCGGCCAATCCCGCGGCTCGCTCCGGTCATCACCACGGTCTGCTCCATCGTCATCGCCTCCGGGCCCTTCCGCCGGGACCCGGTTGGGCGGTGTCACCGGCGATGGCCTGGATCAGGAGTGTCACGTCGCTGCCCGGCAGAAGGTCGTCGTGTCCTGCGCCTTCCGCGAAAGCGACGCGGGCCAAGACCGTCCCCACGACCAGGTGCGCCGCGGATGCGGCATCGGCTCCCACGGCCTCGCCCCGTGCGGCAGCACGGTCGAAGATCGCCTCCAGGTGCTCCCGCGTCGGTTCGAGGATGCTGGTGCGCACGATCGCGGCGAGTTCTCGGTCATGCGCCGACTCGCCGACGAGCGCGACGAGTGTCGCGCCGATCCTGCCGGAGAGCACAGCACGCTTATGGGCCAGCAGCGCGCGCAGGTCTCCCTCCACTGTGCCGGTGTCGACGTCGTCCGCCTCGGCCTCGCCGATCTGACCAGCCGCGGCCAGCAGGAGCTCCCGCTTGGAGGGCCATCGGCGGTACAGCGTCGCTGTGGACACCCCGGCCCGCTTCGCGACCGCAGCGGTGGTCAGCCGGGCGTAGCCCTCGTCCGCGAGCAGAGACAGCACCGCCTCCATGATCGCCGGCGTCAGCTCAGCATTGACAGGGCGACCTGACGATCCTCCGAGTCCACCTGAGCCCTCTGTCATGACGATGCCCCGTCCTTTTGATACGAAATGGTTTCCTTTCATAAGGTACCCGCACTCGCCCTCCTACACAACCGAGCCCCGTGGATATTCGGTCCGCGATCCGCACGAAGGACGACCACAGACGTTAGACCGAAAATCTAAAATCCACCACGTCGCCGTCGCGCATGACGTACTCCTTGCCCTCCATGCGGACCCACCCCTTGGCCTTCGCCTCGGCCATGGAGCCGGCCTCCATCAGCTGGTCGAAGGAGACGATCTCGGCCTTGATGAAGCCGCGCTCGAAGTCGGTGTGGATGACGCCGGCGGCCTGCGGGGCAGTCGCGCCCTTAGGGATGGTCCAGGCACGGGACTCCTTGGGGCCGGCGGTGAGGTAGGTCTGCAGGCCCAGGGTGTCGAAGCCGACGCGCGCGAGCTGGTCCAGGCCCGACTCCTCCTGGCCGGTGGACTCGAGCATCTCGGCGGCCTCGTCGGCGTCGAGCTCGATGAGCTCGGACTCGAACTTGGCGTCGAGGAAGATCGCCTCGGCCGGCGCCACGAGCTCGCGCAGCTGCTGCTGCATGGCGGTGTCGGCGAGGCCGTCCTCGTCGGTGTTGAAGACGTAGATGAAGGGCTTGGCGGTCATGAGCTGCAGCTCGCGCAGCTGGGTGACGTCGATGCCGGCGTCCTTCGCCCCCTGGTAGAGGGTCTTCCCGGTCTCAAGCAGGGACTTGGCCTTGAGGACGTTCTCGAGCACGGCGGCGTCCAGCAGGCCGCGCTTGGTCTCCTTCTCCAGGCGCTGCATCGAGTTCTCGATGGTCTGGAGGTCGGCGAGGATCAGCTCGGTGGTGATGGTCTCCATGTCGCCGGCGGCGTCCTTCGAGCCCTCGACGCGGGTCACGTCGGGATCGGCGAAGGCGCGGGTGACCTGGCAGATGGCGTCGGCCTCGCGAATGTTGGCGAGGAACTTGTTGCCGAGGCCCTCGCCCTCGCTCGCGCCCTTGACGATCCCGGCGATGTCCACGAAGGACACGGTCGCGGGGATCAGCTTCTCGCTGCCGAAGATGCCCGCGAGCTGCGCGAGCCGCGGGTCGGGCAGGGGCACCACGCCGACGTTGGGGTCGATGGTCGCGAACGGGTAGTTCGCGGCGAGCACCTCGGCGCGGGTCAGGGCGTTGAACAGGGTGGACTTGCCGACGTTGGGCAGTCCGACGATTCCGATAGTGAGAGCCACGGTGCCCGATCCTACGGCGCGCACGGCCCATGGCGCAGGTCGGGGCCGACGGTCGGGGCGCCCAGCGGGCGCACCTCACACCGTCGGCCCCGGAACGCGGAGCCGGAGGGCTCAGTAGGCGACGTGGAAGCGGGCGCGGCGATGCGCGGGTTGCTGGATCTCGTCGACGATCGCGACGCCGAGGTCCTCGGCGGAGAGGGCCGAGTTGCCGTCGGCGTCGACGAGGAGCACGTCGTCGCTGGTCCGGTACGCGCCGGTGCGCTCGCCGGGGGCATAGGCGCCGAAGCCGCCCGCGGGGCTGACGAAGAACCAGTCGAGCCCGGTCTCGTCGGCCCGGAGGTCCTCGAGCACGGCGGTGAGCTCGTTCGCCTCGGCCTTGAAGGCGTCGGGGAAGTCGGGGGTGTCCTGCACCCGCGGGCCGCCCTCGGCGACGAGCGTCGAGCCGGCCCCGCCGACGACGCCGAAGCGCGCGCCCTTCTCGCCCGCGAGGCGGGCGACGGTGGCGTAGATGCCGCGCAGGACGCCGGGCTCGGCGAGCTCACCGCGTGGGGCGGAGGCGGCGATGACGACGTCGGCTCCCTCGAGAACCTCGGCGAGCAGCGCCTCGTCCCGCAGATCGCCCGCGCGGTGCGCGGCGCCGGTGGGGAGCTCCGCCGGGGCGGTGCGGGAGACGGAGAGGACGTCGTGGCCGCGCTGCGCGGCCTCCGTGACGATGCCGGTGCCGGCGTAGCCGGTCCCTCCGAGGACGACGATGCGAGCCATGGGGCTCTCCTTCCCGGCACTCCTGGTGCCGATTCGACGAAACGTCCACGACTTCTGCCGTGGACCTTGACGCTCACTCTAGGTAACCTTCTCTCCATAGGGAAGTACGCACTTTCCGGTAACCACCCCAGGAGCCCCTCATGCCCTCTCTCGCCTATGACCCCTACGTCCACGACTGCCCCTCCCGGCAGCTGCTGGACCGCATCGGCGACCGCTGGACGGTGCTGGTCATCGGCGCCCTCGAGGGCGGCCCGCAGCGCTTCTCCCAGCTCGCCCGCCGGGTCGACGGCGTGAGCCAGAAGATGCTCACCCAGACCCTCCGCGCACTCGAGGCCGACGGGCTGGTGCTGCGCACCGCGCACCCGGAGATCCCGCCGCGGGTCGAGTACGAGCTCACCGAGCTCGGCCGCTCCCTGCTCGAGCCGCTCGGCGCTCTCGTGGCCTGGGCGAGCGAGCACATGGGCGAGGTCCACACCTCCCGGGAGCTCGCCGCACAGCGCTGAGGACCCGCCCGCGGGCGTGGTGCCCCTCGTCCGTCGGACCCGCGTGATGTGCTGTCGGCATGAGCGGAACACAGATGCTGCTGGTGGGGATCGCGCTGGGCGCGCTCCTCGGCGCCGTCGCGACCTGGCTGGTGATGCGGGAGCGGGCGCGCACCCAGGGCGACGCCTCCGCGCAGCTGCTGCGCCTGGCCGACGAGCGCCACGAGCGCGATGCGGCCCGTCGCGACGCCGCGGAGCAGGAGCGCGAGGCCGAGCTGCAGCGCACCCTCGCCCCGATCACCGCGACGCTCGCCCATCTCGAGCGCTCCCTCGCGCGCTCCGAGGCGGCCCGGGTCGAGGCGGAGGGGGCGCTGCGCGCGCATCTCGGCGAGCTGGGCCGTCGGGCGCAGTCGCTCGAGAACGGCACCGCGGCGCTGACCTCGGCGCTGCGGGCGCCGACCGCGCGCGGACGCTGGGGCGAGGTGCAGCTCCGGCGGATCGTCGAGGCCGCCGGGATGCTCGAGCACGTCGACTTCTCCGAGCAGGCGGCCGGTGCGCGGGCTGACGGCGAGAAGGGACAGCGCCCGGACCTGGTGGTGCGCCTCGCTGGCGAGCGCACCCTGGTCGTCGACGCGAAGGCGCCGATGGACGCCTATCTCGACGCGATCGAGGAGCAGGATCCGAGCCGCGCCCGCACCCGCCGCACCGCGCACGCCCGGGCGCTGCGCCACCACGTCGATCAGATCTCGGCGAAGGCCTACTGGAAGGCGCTCGGCGACACCCCCGAGTTCACAGTCCTGTTCGTGCCGAGCGACGGAGTGCTCGCCGCAGCCCTCGAATCCGCACCCGACCTGCTCGAGCACGCCTTCGCCCGGGACGTGGTGATCGCCTCCCCCGCGACGCTCATGGCGCTGCTGCGCACGGTCGCGCACACCTGGCGCACCGAGTCCCTCAACCGCGACGCCCGCGAGGTGCTCGAGGCGGGCCGCGAGCTGCACCACCGGCTCGGCGTGTTCACGGCGCACCTGGGGAAGGTGGGGCGGTCGCTCGACTCCTCCGTCGCGGCGTTCAACGAGGCGGTCGGCTCGCTGCAGTCCCGGGTGCTGGTCACCGCGCGACGGTTCGAGGACCTCGGCCTCGCGGGCACCGCCGTCGACGAGATCGAACAGCTCACCCGGCGCGCGCGCACGCTCGAGGACGGAGAGATCGCGGATCTCGCGGATCCGCGCCGCTCGGAACTCGGCCGAGGGGGCCGCGCGGCCGGCTGAGCCGCTGCGTGTGACCGGCGAGCAGCGTGCGGTCGCGCCGACGAACGGCGCAACGGCAGCCCGGTCAGGACTCGGCGGTCGCCCGATCCCCCGAGGGCTTGGAGCGGCGGTCGGTCTCGCCCGCGGCCTTCATCTCCTGGCGCAGCTCGCGCGGCAGGGAGAACATGAGGTCCTCGGTCGCGGTGCGCACCGGCTTCACGTCGCCGTAGCCGCGCTCGGCGAGCTCGGCCAGCAGCTCCTGCACCAGCACATCGGGCACGGAGGCACCGGAGGTGACGCCCACGGTGCCGACGCCCTCGAACCACTCGTCCCGCAGCTCGGAGACGCTGTCGATGCGGTGCGAGGAACGGGCCCCGGCCTCGAGCGCGACCTCCATCAGGCGCACCGAGTTCGAGGAGTTCGGGGAACCGACCACGAGCACGAGATCCGCGTCCGGGGCGATCTTCTTGATCGCCACCTGCCGGTTCTGCGTGGCGTAGCAGATGTCGTCGCTCGGCGGGGCCTGCAGGGTCGGGAAGCGCTCCTTGAGCCGGTCCACCGTCTCCATCGTCTCGTCGACGCTGAGGGTGGTCTGCGAGAGCCAGACGACCTTCTCCGGGTCTCGGACCGTGACCTTGTGGACGTCCTCGGGCCCGTTGACGATCTGCACGTGCTCGGGTGCCTCGCCGGCGGTGCCCTCGACCTCCTCGTGACCCTCGTGGCCGACCAGCAGGATGTCGTAGTCCTGGCGAGCGAAGCGCACCGCCTCCTTGTGGACCTTGGTGACCAGCGGGCAGGTCGCGTCGATGGTGCGCAGGTTCCGCTGCTCCGCCATCTCGCGGACCTTCGGGGAGATGCCGTGCGCGGAGAAGATCACGAGCGAGCCCTCGGGCACCTCGTCGACCTCCTCGACGAACACGGCGCCCTTCTCCTTGAGTCGATCCACCACGAACTTGTTGTGCACGATCTCGTGGCGCACGTACACGGTCTCGTCGTAGTGCTCGAGGGCGCGCTCGACGGCGACGACGGCTCGATCGACGCCCGCGCAGTAGCCGCGGGGCTCGGCAAGGAGGACGGTTCCGCTGTTCACCCCGCCATCGTAGGAGACCCGCACCCCGGGCAGGGAGGCGGTGGGGCGAGACTCACCAACCCTCCACACCGACCCCGCCCGACGGGCACGTCTCCCCTGCTCGGAGGGTGCTTCGGATCGGTCCTCCCCACACCCCCTCCGTCCACATCGGCACCTGCCGCGACGCCGGCGTGTGGGTCGTGGGTGGCACAGTGGTGCCCATGACCGAGCAGCCCCCGCCCCTCGCCGCGACCGCCGCGCAGACCACCCCGGAGAACCCGTGGCCGCTGCGCCAGCTGTCGGTGAAGGTCGGGGAGTACGTCGCCCGCATGTCGCCCCTGTGGGTCGAGGGCGAGATCGTGCAGCTGAACCGTCGGCCGGGCTCGGGCCTCGCCTTCATGACCCTGCGGGACATCGACGTGGACATGTCCTTCTCCGTCCCGGTGCGGGAGCACGTGCTGCGTGCCCTCCCCGTCGAACCGGTCGCCGGCGCCCGTGTGGTGATCCACGCGAAGCCCACCTTCTGGACCAAGCGCGGCACCCTCCAGCTGGAGGCCGACGAGATCCGGCCCGTCGGTCTCGGCGAGCTGCTCGCCCGGCTCGAGCAGCTCAAGCGGACCCTCGCCGCGGAGGGGCTGTTCGAGACGAGCCGCAAGCGGTCGCTGCCTTTCCTGCCGCGCACCGTCGGACTGATCTGCGGGCGCGAGTCCGCCGCAGAGCGCGACGTCGTCGTCAACGCCCGCCGCCGCTGGCCCGCCGTGCGCTTCGAGATCCGCGAGGTCGCGGTGCAGGGGGCGAAGGCCGTCAAGGAGGTCTCCGCCGCGCTGAAGGAGCTCGACGCCGACGAGGCGGTCGACGTCATCATCGTCTCCCGCGGCGGCGGCTCCCTCGAGGACCTGCTCCCCTTCTCCGACGAGCAGCTGGTGCGTCTGGTCGCCGCGGCCCGCACCCCGATCGTCTCCGCGATCGGCCACGAGGTGGACACCCCGCTGATCGACCTCGCGGCGGACGTCCGCGCCTCGACCCCCACCGACGCCGCGAAGCGCGTGGTGCCGGACATCGTCGCCGAGGCCGAGCAGCTCGACCTCGGCCGCACCCGGCTGCGCGCCGCGATCCGCGCCCGGATCGAGCGGGAGCAGTCGGGGCTCGACGCGATGCGCTCGCGGCCCGTGCTGGAGAACCCCTCGAGCATCCTCGCGGGCCGCGAGGACGAGATTCGCTCCCGCATCGCCCTCGCCCGCACCCTCATCGGCTCCCGCCTCGACCGCGCCCGCGACGAGGTCGGCCACCTGGGCGCGCGGGTGCGCTCCCTCAGCCCGCTCGCGACCCTCGAGCGCGGCTACGCCGTGGTCCAGGCGCCCGATGGCACGATCCTGCGCCGTCCCGAGGACTCGACCGTCGGCGACGCCCTCTCCGTCCGTGTGGCAGGAGGCCGCTTCGGCGTGGAGCGCACCGAGACAGACCCCTACACCCCGCCCGCCGCCCCGAAGGAGCAGCCATGACCCAGACCCCCGAGACGTCCCCCGCCGAGACCGCCCCCATGCCTGAGGACGTCGCGGCGCTGTCCTACGAGGCCGCCCGCGACCAGCTCGTCGAGGTCGTGCGGCGGCTCGAGTCCGGGCAGGGCGGGCTCGAGGACTCGATCGCGCTGTGGGAGCGGGGCGAGATGCTCGCCCGCCGCTGCCAGCAGTGGCTCGACGGCGCCCGCGAGCGTCTCGACGAGGCCGTCGCCGCGCGCCGCGGCACGGACGGGAGCGGCGAGGCGGACTGACCTCGGTCGAACCGGCGACCGTCGGACGCAGACGCCGTCCGGCGACCCCGGCCGATGCGGCGATCAGCGCCGCGGAGTCCCGCGGCTCAGGCGATGTCGGCGAGCGCGGCGTCCATGAGGGCGCGCAGCTCGGCGTCCTCCACGTCGCCGTGCACCAGGAGCCCGAATCCCTCGCCCTCGCAGGCCAGGGCCCGCACGGCGCTGCCGTCCTGCTCGCCCGCCAGCTGCTGGCACGAGGCGCCGTCGATCTCCACCTCGGCCTCGACGACCGCCCCCGGCACGGCGGCGGAGAGCATGGTCGCGCTCAGCTCCGCCTCCTCGGTCAGGGTCACGAGGCGACCGCTCGGCGCCGTGTACTGCACCCGCCAGCTCGGCACCTCGCCCCCGGTGAAGCGGGCATCGCGCTCCGCCCACTCCTCCCCTATCTCCGGGGCGGCGACGGGGAAGTCCGCGGCGTCCTGCGCACGCTCGGCACTCGCGGCGACGTCCAGCTCCGAGTTCTCGAGCACCTGGCGGTCGCCGCTGTCCCCCACGCCGAAGAAGGTGATCCCGATGATCACCACGACACCCATGGTGAGCAGCAGCGCCCACACCATGTTGCGCAGCACCGTGTTCTTCCGGGACGGCAGCTCATAGTGGGACTTCTGGGGGGCTTCGGGCGGTTCCTGCATGGACCCATTGTCGCCGTGTCGCCTCGTCCGGCGAAACCTGACATGATCCGGGGGTGACTTCCACCTTCCTCACCGTCGGAGAAGCCCTCACGGACATCGTCGTCTCTGCCGACGGCACGCGCCGTGAGCACCCCGGCGGCTCCCCCCTGAACGTCGCCGTCGCCCTCGGGCGCCTCGGCCACACCTCCCATCTGCTCACCCGCATCGGCGCCGACGCCCGCGGCGACGCGATCCGCGCCCACCTCGAGCAGTCCCGCGTGCAGCTCACCCCGGCGAGCTCGACCGCGGAGCCGACCTCGACCGCCGAGGCAACCCTCGATGCGACCGGCGCCGCGACCTACGTCTTCGACCTGACCTGGGCCCCGGACCCCACGGGCGCCCCGTCGGCCGTCGACGCGGTCCACACCTCGTCGATCGCGGCGGTCCTCGACCCCGGCGCCGCGACCGTCCGGCAGGTGCTGACCGCCGCCCGCGAGACCGCGACCATCAGCTACGACCCGAACGCCCGGCCGAGCCTCATGGGCTCCCCGGAGGGAGTCCGCGCCCGGATCGAGGAGAACCTGCGGCTCTCCGACGTCGTCAAGGCGTCCGACGAGGACGTCGCGTGGCTGTACGGCACCGAGGACATCGAGGACGTCGTCGCGTCCTGGCTCGACCTCGGCCCGCGCCTCGCCGTGATCACCCGCGGCAGCGAGGGCGCCGTCGGCTTCGCCCGCAGCGGCCGCGTGCAGGTCGCGCCCGTCGTCGTCGAGGCCGTCGACACCGTCGGCGCCGGCGACACGTTCTCCGCCGGGATCCTCGACGCGCTCGCCGCGAAGGGCCTCCTCGGCGCCTCGGGCCGCGAGGCGCTCGCAGCCATCCCGTCGGACGACCTCGCGACCGTGCTGCGCCGCGCCGCCGCGCTCGCCGCCATCACCGTCTCGCGCGCGGGAGCGAACCCGCCGTGGAGCCACGAGCTCGCCTGATCCGGCGACCCGACGACCAGACCGCTCACCCCCGAGGGAGGAACCTGATGACCCCGACCACGCCCGCCGCCGCGCAGGACGAGTACCGCATCGAGCACGACACCATGGGTGAGGTGCGCGTCCCCGCGTCCGCCCTGTACCGGGCGCAGACCCAGCGCGCCGTCGAGAACTTCCCGATCTCCGGCCAGGGCCTCGAGCCCGCCCACATCCACGCGCTCGCGCAGGTGAAGAAGGCCGCGGCCCGCGCCAACAAGGAGCTCGGCGTCCTCGACGGCGCGATCGCCGACGCGATCGTCGCCGCGGCCGACGAGGTCATCTCCGGCGCCCACGACGACCAGTTCCCGGTCGACACCTACCAGACCGGTTCCGGCACCAGCTCGAACATGAACATGAACGAGGTGCTCGCGACCCTCGCCTCGCGCGGCGACCTCGAGGTGCACCCCAACGACCACGTCAACTGCTCGCAGTCCAGCAACGACGTGTTCCCCACCTCGGTGCACGTGGCCGTCACCGCGGGCGTCGTCGAGCACCTGCTCCCCTCCCTCGCCCACCTCGCCGAGTCCCTCGAGGCGAAGGCGGAGGCGTGGAAGGACGTCGTCAAGTCCGGCCGCACCCACCTCATGGACGCCACCCCGGTCACCCTCGGCCAGGAGTTCGGCGGCTACGCGGCCGCGGTCCGCTACGGCATCGAGCGGGTCGAGGCGGCCCTGCCCCGCACCGCGGAGGTCCCCCAGGGCGGCACCGCCGTCGGCACCGGCATCAACACGCCGATCGGCTTCCCGCAGAAGGTCATCGCGAACCTCGCCGAGCAGACCTCGCTGCCGCTCACCGAGGCCCGCAACCACTTCGAGGCTCAGTCCGCGCGCGACGGCCTGGTCGAGATGTCCGGCGCGCTGCGCACCATCGCCGTCTCGATCACGAAGATCTGCAACGACCTTCGCTGGATGGGCTCCGGCCCCAACACGGGCCTCGGCGAGATCGCGATCCCGGACCTGCAGCCCGGCTCCTCGATCATGCCCGGCAAGGTCAACCCCGTCATCCCCGAGGCCGTGCTGATGGTGTGCGCGAAGATCGTCGGGAACGACGCCGCGATCGCCTGGGGCGGCGCGCAGGGCGCCTTCGAGCTCAACGTGCAGATCCCGCTCATGGGCACGAGCCTGCTGGAGTCGATCCGCCTGCTCGCCAACGCCTCCACCGTGCTCGCCGACAAGACGGTGGACGGTCTGGTCGCCAACGAGGAGAAGGCCCGCTTCTACGCCGAGGCCTCCCCCTCGATCGTCACCCCGCTGAACAAGCTCATCGGCTACGAGTCCGCCGCGAAGATCGCCAAGCACGCCGTCGCCGAACGGATCTCCGTGCGCGAGGCCGTCATCGCGCTGGGCTTCGTGGAGCGCGGTGAGCTCACCGAGGAGCAGCTGGACAGCGCGCTCGACGTGCTCTCCATGACCGCGCCGAAGGCCTGATCCCGGGCGGTCTGCCGGATCGCGCGGCCGCGAGGTCGCAGGTTGGACGCAGGGAAGGCAAGTTGCACATATCTGCAGCTCGCATCACCGGCGTCCAGTCGTGCGCGCCCCTCCCACGCCCGCATGACCGCCCTGCACGCCCCGGCACCGGCCATCGGCACCCGCCCCTCCCGCGCCCCCTCAGGCGGACAGCGCCGCGGAGTGCCGTCGCTGCCGCAGCAGGACCTGGAGCATTCTCGACGTCTGCTCCCATTGGAGGAACACCTGTTCCCAGGTCAGACGCGTGACTCGATAGCCCCTCACGGAGAGGGCGAGGTCCCGCCGTCGATCCTCGGCGTACCGCACCGGATCGTCGTGGAACCTGCGACTGTCGCACTCGATCACCCAGTTCACCCCCACGAGGAGATCGACGCGGACATCGGGCAGCAGCTGCACCTGGCTCCGCACCTTCACGCATCGGCCCTCGAGCCACCAGCGCACAGCGGTCTCGGTCCCGGACTGCGCGTCGGAGCGCACCCGTCGGAGCGGCCGACCGTATCTCTGCGGCAGTCCGTCGAGGAGCACCCGCAGCGCGTTGGCGTCCAGCAGCCCCAGGTCGAGGGCGGACTCCAGGAGGATCGCCGCATCGACCGTCGGCAGACAGCGGGCGGCATGGTCCAGCACACGGGAGATGTCCGGGACCGGGTTGTCATCCGGCCAGGCCCGCAGGCTCGGTGGGTGCAGGACGATCGGCTGCGGACTGAGCGGTGAAGGGGTCGAGGTGAGGTCCACGAGGGGAACCAGCTCGGCTGTTGCCGGATCCCGGCGGCGTCGGATGGGCAGCGCGCGGGGCGCCGGCTCCGGCATCCGCACGACTCGCGGGCGAAAGGCGTGGACTCCTCTGCCCATCGGGGTCCAGAGCCCGTATAGCGCCGCGGCGTCCAGGCAGGTGGGACGCAGCCCTTGCTCGAGGAGCGCGACGAGGTCCGGGGGCGCCTCCGCCGTCACGTACCACTCCCCGGCCGAGCGGATCACGCCCGACCGCTTCAACCGACGCCGCTCCGCCGGATCCGGAACCCGGTCGGGCAGCTGGGACGCGTGGACGACTCCTGTGACCTGCATGTGCTGATCGCATCACCGATTCGGCGACGAGTGACGCGCGAGAGCGAACTTGTGGATCATCGCCCTCTGGGGAGGATCGGTTCTCGAGTCGGCGGTGGCGGTAGCGGTAGCGGCGCAGTCGCGGCAGGCGCGGTAGTGGCAGCGGCAGCGGGCGGGGTGGAGCGCGGGCGGGGTGCGGCGTGGGCGCGGTGGTGTCGGTCGCAGGGCGGGCGCGAGAAGGGGTGGGAAGGCGCGGGGCGAGATGCTCCGACGGGACGCCGGTGATGCGAGCTGCACATATACGCACGTCGCATCACCGGCGTCCCGTCCCCACTCGGACAGCAGCACGGGCGAGACGGGACGGGGCCAGGCGGGGCGGGGCCAGACCGGGCGGGGCCAGGCGGCACGGGCCAGGCGGGGCGAGACGCCACGCCAACCAGCCCAGCCCAGCCCGCCCCACCCCGTCAGGGGATCGGCTCGTCCAGGACGTGCGTGACCAGCTCCGCGACCTTCGACCGCTCGGAGCGCTGCAGCGTGATGTGAGCGAAGAGGTCCTTCTCCTTGAGCGCCTCGACGACGCTCGCGATCCCGTCGTAGCGGCCGATGCGCAGGTTGTCGCGCTGGGCGACGTCGTGGGTGAGGACCACGCGGGAGTTCTGGCCGATCCGCGACAGCATCGTGAGCAGGACGTTCCGCTCGAGGGACTGGGCCTCGTCGACGATCACGAACGCGTCGTGGAGGGAGCGGCCGCGGATATGGGTCAGCGGGAGCACCTCGAGCATGCCGCGGGAGAGCACCTCGTCGATGACGTTCTGGGAGACCATCGAGCCGAGCGTGTCGAAGACGGCCTGTCCCCAGGGGCCCATCTTCTCGGACTGGTCGCCGGGGAGGTAGCCGAGCTCCTGCCCGCCCACGGCGAACAGCGGCCGGAACACCATGATCTTTCGCTGGGTGCGGCGCTCGAGCACGGCCTCGAGGCCGGCGCAGAGGGCCAGGGCGCTCTTGCCGGTGCCGGCGCGGCCGCCGAGGGAGACGATGCCGATCGACTCGTCCTGCAGCAGGTCGATCGCCACGCGCTGCTCGGCCGAGCGGCCGGCGACGCCGAACACCGTCTGATCGCCCTGGACCAGGCGCACCTGCTTCTCGCGGGTGATGCGGCCGAGCGCCGAGCCCCGGGGGCTGGTGATCGTGAGCCCGGTGTGGACGGGCTGGTGCGCGACCTCAGGGATGTCGACGACCTGTCCGTCGTAGAGGTCGGTCATGGTCTGCTCGTCGACGGAGGCGGTGACCATGCCGATGTAGCCGCGGTCGCGGGCGAGCTCGGCGCGGTACTCCTCGGCGTGGATGCCGGAGGCGGAGGCCTTGATCCGCATGGGCAGGTCCTTCGAGACCAGCACCACGTGCTTCCCCTCGAGCTGGAGGTTCTTGGCGACCGCGAGGATGCGAGTGTCGTTGTCCCCGAGACGGAAGCCGTCCGGCAGCGAGGAGGTGTTCATGTGGTTCAGCTCGACGTGGACGTGCCCCCCGTCCTTGCCGATCGGCAGCGGCACCGAGAGGTTGCCGTGCAGCTCGCGCAGGTCGTCGAGGATGCGCAGGGCCTGACGGGCGAAGTAGCCGAGGTCGGGATGGTGGCGCTTGGCCTCGAGCTCGGTGACGACGACGATCGGCAGCACGATGTCGTGCTCGGCGAAGCGGTGCAGCGAGAGCGGGTCCGAGAGCAGCACGGAGGTGTCCAGCACGTACGTGATCACGCCGGTCTCGACGCCGTCGAGCATCTGCTGGGCGCTGCCGGGACGCAGCGAGGGCACCACCGGCGAGCCATCCCGGTTGGCCGCGCCGATCACCCCCCTGTCCAGATCGGTGCTGGTGGTGATGATCTGATCCATCGGAGCCTCCCCGAATCGCGCGGATGACTGGACCTTAGCCCCCCGCGCACCCGATGTCGGGCGCGTCACACCGCGCGGCGCGGGGACGTTCACCGAATCGTCATCTGGGAGTTCCTGGGCTCAGGCCCCGAAGCGCCGCTCCCGACGGCAGAACTCGCGCAATGCGCGCAGCAGGTCGATGCGACGGAACCCCGGCCAGTAGGTCTCGCAGAACCAGAACTCGGAGTGCACGGACTGCCAGAGCAGGAAGCCGGAGAGCCGCTGCTCCCCCGAGGTGCGGATGATGAGGTCGGGGTCGGGCTGGCCGCGGGTGTAGAGGTGCTCGGCGATGGAGCCGACGCTGATGGCCTCCGCGATCTCGTCGGCCCCGAGCCCGGCGGAGCCGAGGTCGCGGACCAGCTCCCGCACGGCGTCGACGATCTCCTCGCGGCCGCCGTAGCCGATCGCGACGTTGACGGTGAGGCGGGAGTCGACGCTCGCGGCGCCGCGCAGCTCCTCGAGGTGCTCCCGGATCCGCGCGGGCAGCGCCTCGGCATTGCCGGTCAGGCGCACGCAGTGACCGGCCGCGGTGATCTGCCGGACCGTGTCGGCGATGATCCCGTAGAGGGCCTCGAGCTCCTCGGGCGGGCGGCGCAGGTTGTCGGTGGAGAGCATCCACACGGTGACCAGCGGGATCTCGAGCGCCTCGCACCAGGAGAGGAACTCGACGATCTTCGCGGCGCCGACGCGGTGGCCCTGCTCGGTGGTGGCCCCGGCGGCCTTCGCCCAGCGCCGGTTGCCGTCGACGATGATCCCCAGGTGCTGCGGGAGCGAGAACGCACCGAGCTCCCGCGCGAGGCGTCGCTCGTAGATCCTGTGGAGCAGTCCCTGCTCGGCCATCGCCACCTCCGCTCCCCGACGTCCCACCCGACCATTATCGACGACGTCGGCCCCGGCGCGGCCCGTTCGCGGGAGCGGACCCCGAATCCTCACGGGATGCGCACAGCACAGTCCCTGCCGTGGTTACGGGTCCGTAGGTTACGCTTCCGTCATGCACACCGGCACCCGCACCTCGGCCTCCGAGATCCCGCCTCTCGAGGCCGACGAAGACCTGCCCACGGCCGAGTCCCACCCCTTCGCCCCGCGCACCTTCACCCGTGCCATGGCCGCCCGCGCGCACCAGCTCGGGCTGCAGCTGCCTAAGCCCCGCCTGCGCGGCATGCTCCACCTGATCGCCTTCCCCACCACGCTCGTGATCGGCCTGCTGCTGGTCGCCCTCGGGGACACGTTGTCGATCCGTCTGGCCTGCGCGGTCTTCGTGCTGACCGCGGCGCTGCTGTTCGGCATCAGCGCCGTCTACCACCGTGGGACCTGGTCCCCGCGCCGCGCGATCATGCTGCGCCGTTTCGACCACGCGAACATCTTCCTGATCATCGCGGGCACCTACACGCCGATCGCCGCGGCGCTGCTCGAGCCTCGCCAGGCCCTCACGCTGCTGGCCATCGCGTGGGGCGGGGCGATCGTAGGGGTGTGCTTCCGGATCTTCTGGACCGGGGCGCCGCGCTGGCTGTACGTCCCGGCCTATGTCGCGCTCGGCTGGGTCGCGGTCTTCTACATGCCGCAGCTGCACGCCACGGGCGGCTGGCCCGTGGTGATCCTGCTGGCCGCGGGCGGCCTCGCCTACACCGCGGGAGCAGTCGTGTACGCGCTCAAGCGGCCGAACCCGTCCTTCGCCTGGTTCGGCTTCCACGAGATCTTCCACGCCGGCACGATCGCGGGTTTCGGTTGCCACTTCGCGGCCGTCGCGGTCGCGGTGATCTGAGGGCTCGCCTCAGCGCTGCGGATCCTCCGGGGCCGACGGGGGCTCCTCGGCCCGGGGCTCCGGCGCCTCCGCCGACGGGCTCCGCTCCGCCGCGGGCTGCTCGGCCCGAGGCTCCGGCTCCTCCGCCGACGAGCTCCGGTCCGCCGACGGACTCCGGTCCGCCGCGGCCTGCTCCTGCTCCTGCTCTTCCCGCATTCGCTCCTCGACGCGCGCCCGCGCCTGGATGCGGCGCGTGCGCCGCGAGAGGTCCATGGCCAGGAGCACCACGACGACCGCGAGGACGAAGGCCGCGAAGAACCCGGGCAGTCCCGGCGAGACGGTCACGGAGTTCATCTCCCCGCCGTCGGAGGGGGCGGCGAGCACCTCGCCGAGAACGAGCAGCGCCTCTGCACCGGTCACGGGCGGGCCTCCAGCGTCTCGTGGCGGAGTCCCGCGAACAGGTCGTCCTCGGGCAGGCGCACCCCGATGCGGGAGATGTGCAGCTCGTAGTCGTCGGTGCCCCAGGCCACCGTCTCGACATCGTGCGGCACCTGGAAGAACAGACCCTCGGGGTCGACCTGGGTGGCATGGGCGCGCAGCGCCTCGTCCCGCACCATGAGGTAGTCGCGCACGTCGACCCGGGTGGTCAGCAGGCGGTCCCGGCTCTCGTCATAGCGCGCCAGCATCTGCTCGAGGGACTCCTGGCGGATGCCCTGGGAGATCAGATGCCGGTTGATCGCCGAGAACCGCTGCCGGTTGAACCCATTGATGTAGTAGAGCTTCGCGACCTCCCACGGCTCGCCGAGCTCCGGGGCGTAGTCCGGATCGGCGGCGAGGTCGAAGGCGGCGAGGCTGATGCGGTGGACCTGGATGTGGTCCGGATGCGGGTAGCCGCCGTTCTCGTCGTACGTGGTCATCACGTGCGGGCGGAGCCGGCGCAGCGCCTCGACGAGCGGTCGGGCGGCCTCCTCGACGGGGAGCGCCGCGAAGCTGCCCTCGGGCAGCGGGGGCAGCGGATCCCCCTCGGGCAGGCCCGAGTCGACGAAGCCCAGCCACTCGTGGTCCACGCCCAGGATCTCCTGCGCGCGCGCCATCTCCTGCCGGCGCACCGCGGGGAGGTCGCGGGCGATCTCCTCGTCACCCTGGAGCCGAGGATTGAGGATGTCGCCGCGCTCGCCGCCGGTGCAGGTGATGACGGTGACCTGGACTCCCTCGCGGGCGTAGCGCGCGGTGGAGCCGGCACCCTTGGAGGACTCGTCGTCCGGATGGGCGTGGACGGCGACCAGACGCAGGGTCTCGTCGGGGGCGGGCAGCTGGACGCTCACGTCTCTCCTCAGGGTCCGGGGCGGACCCGGGCACGGGACTCGCCAGCGCCCGATCGTACGCCACGGTCCCGAGCGGAGTCCCGGGCGGGGTCTGGGAGACTGGACGCCATGAGCTCCGTCCCCTCTCGCCCGACCGATCGCTACGGCGCCCCGCTGGTCTCCCGGCGAACGGCCCGGATCCTGGGCGCCGTCGCGTCCGTGCTCTTCGTCGTCGGCGTGATCGTGGTGGGAACGTGGATCTCGCGCACCCCGGTGCGCTACGACCTGGTCTCCTACGAGCACCTCGCCGACGATCGCCTCGAGGCCACCTTCGCGGTGACGATGCCTCCGGGCACCGCGGCGGACTGCCGAGTGCAGGCGCTGAACGAGGGACGCGCCCAGGTGGGCTTCGTGGAAGTGCGGATCCAGGCGCAGACCGAGCGCACCACCTCGCACACCGTCGAGATCTCGACGCAGGGCAGCGCCGTGTCCGCCGAGGTCATCGGATGCGATCCGGTGTAGCATGCTCCGATACCGGTTTTCGGACCGGTCATCATCACCCGACCACGGGGCGCATGATCACATGTGCCCCGTTCTTCGCGTCAGGGACGTTTCCGCCCCGGCGCCCGAGGGACCACTGACAAGGAGTGAACCCATGAGCAGCCAGCCGAATGGCGCCTGGCTCACCCAGGATGCCTACGACCGCCTCGTCAAGGAGCTCGCCGAGCTCGAGGGGCCCCGTCGCACCGAGATCGCCGAGCGCATCGCCGCGGCTCGGGACGAGGGCGACCTCAAGGAGAACGGCGGCTATCACGCGGCCCGCGAGGAGCAGGGCATGAACGAGGCCCGCATCACGGACCTCAAGCGCCTGCTCAAGGACGCCGTGGTGGGAGAGGCCCCGAAGGACGACGGCGTGGTCGAGCCCGGCATGGTCGTCACGATCACCATGGCCGGCAAGGAGCGCACCTTCCTGCTGGGCAACCGCGAGATCGCCGAGGGCACCGATCTCGAGGTCTTCTCGAGCGACTCGCCGCTGGGGTCCGCGATCCACGGCTCGAAGGTCGGCGACTCCGTCGACTACACCGCGCCGAACGGCAAGTCCCTGCCGATCGAGATCACGGCCGCCACGCCCTACGTGCCCTGATCCCCCGATCCGACCGGACCGCCCGGGGAGGCGGTCCGGTCGGATCCCCCGCTTCCGGAGGCCACCGGTTCCCGACGCTCAGGCGTCGGAACCGGTGGCCTTCTGCACGACGGCCTGCGTCGCGCGGCGCACCGGGTTCTCGGGGCGCGGATCCTGTCCGGTGGCCGGGACCCGGCCGCGGCGCAGCGCGTCGAAGTGCGCGGCGGCGGCCTTGTCCACGCCCAGCTCGGGGCTGGGATCGCGGCCGACGACGTGCAGCAGGGTGGCGTTGACGAAGGCGATCAGCGGGATGGCGAAGAGGGCACCGGGGATGCCGGCCACCATCGCGCCGCCCGCGACGCCGAGGAAGACGGCGAGCGGGTGCAGCTCGACGGCCTTGCCCATGAGGAAGGGCTGGAGGACGTTGCCCTCGAGCTGCTGCACCGCGAGCACCACGGCGAGCATGATCAGCGCGCCGACCCAGCTGTGCAGCACGAGGACGAGGAGCACGGCGATCGCGCCGGAGAGCACCGCGCCGACCAGCGGGATGAAGGAGAACAGGAAGACCAGCAGCCAGATCGGGACGGCGTAGGAGCCGAGCCCGAGGCCGAGCATGCCGATCGCGATGCCGGTCGCGTCGACCGCGGCGACCAGGATCTGGGTGCGGACGTACGCCGAGAGAGCCTTCCAGCCGCGGCGCACCGCCTCATGGGTGGGCACGCGCGCCTCGGGCGGCAGCAGCCCCACCACCCAGCGCCACACCGTCGACCCGCTCGAGAGCAGGAAGAACAGGGTGAACAGGGTGACGATGATGCCGGTGGCGAGGTTGCCGAGCACCGCGGCCGTGGACAGCGCCGAGTTCACCAGCTGGTCCGCGTTCTGCTGCAGCTGGGCGAGGCCCTCGTCGATCGCGGAGTCGATCGTCGAGTTGCCGATGTTGAAGGTCGTTGTCACCCAGTTCATGACCGCCTGGAAGCCGGCGATCGCCTGGGCCTGGATGGAGCCCCACTGCGCGATCAACTGCCGTCCGGCGAGGGTGAACATGCCCGCGATGACGAGCAGCAGGCCCAGCAGCGCCACCCCGCTCGCGGCGCCCCGGCCGAGGAAGGTGTAGCGCGTGAGCGCCTTGACCACGGGGGTCAGCATCACGGCGAGCAGGATCGCGATGAGCACGGGGATCATCAGGCCCGAGACCTGGATCAGGCCCCACATCAGCAGCGCGCCGGCCGCGACGATCACCAGCAGCCGCCAGGACCATGCCGACAGCCGACGGATGCCGATCGGGATCTCGGCGACCTCCTGGGCGACCGCGGGTCGCCTCTCGCTCGGGCGCAGCTTCGACATCGTCTTCCCTCCTCCGGGCCGGTGCGGCCACCCGCACACTCTACGGGGCGCTCGGGTCCGACGAAGGTCGCCCCCGCGCTGGCCGAGCGACGGTGCGGGGGCCTCTCCCCCGCCGATAGCGTGACCCCATGCACAGCGATCCAGCCCCCGCCTTCTCCCTGCGCGGCCTGCGCAAGTCCTTCGGCGGCACGGAGGTGGTCCACGGGATCTCCCTGGACGTCCCGCGCGGCTCCTTCTACGGCATCGTCGGACCCAACGGGGCCGGCAAGACCACCACCCTGTCGATGGCGACGGGCCTGCTGCGCCCGGACGACGGCACCGCCGAGGTGCTCGGCGTGGACATGTGGGCGGAGCCCGAGAGGGCGAAGGCTCATCTCGGGGTGCTGGCCGACGGTCTGCGCACCTTCGACCGCCTGACCGGCCGGGAGCTGCTGACCTACGTGGGCCTGATCCGCGGCATGGAGCCCGCGGTCGTCGAGGAGCGCACCGACTCCCTGCTCGCGGCCTTCGACCTCGCCGGGGAGGACGGCAAGCTGGTCGTCGACTACTCCGCGGGCATGACCAAGAAGATCCTGCTCGCCTGCGCCCTGCTGCACGCCCCGCGGCTGCTGGTCCTCGACGAGCCGCTCGAGGCCGTCGACCCGGTCTCCGCCCAGGTGATCCGCACGGTGCTCACCTCCTACGTCGCGGGCGGCGGCACGGTCGTGCTCTCGAGCCACGTGATGGAGCTGGTGGAGGGCCTCTGCTCGCACGTCGCGATCATCGCCGGCGGCGAGCTGCGTGCCGCGGGCGCCCTCGACGAGGTACGTCGCGGCGGCAGCCTCGTGCAGACGTTCATCGACCTGGTCGGCGGCGGCGAGGTCGCGGAGGGGAGCCTGGCGTGGCTGCAGTCCTGACCCCTGACGCCGTCGAGCACGGCACCGTCCCCGCGCGCGACCTGATCCGGCTGTCCCTGCGCTTGAAGTGGACGCTGTGGAAGCGGTCGTACCGCAAGAACGTCGGCAAGATCGTCGGCGTCTCCATCGGCGTGCTGTACGCCCTCGGCGGCCTCGGATTGCTCGTCTTCCTCTTCCTCAGCACCACGGTGCTCTCCGGCGAGGGCTCCCTCTTCCCGATGATCGCGCGCGGCCTGGGCGTGCTCACCGTGCTGCTGTGGTTCCTGATCCCCGTGTTCGCCTTCGGGCTCGATGACACCCTCGACCCGCGCGCCTTCGCGGTCTACCCGCGCTCCGCGAAGGAGCTGCAGCCGGGCATGCTCGCGGCCGCCGTGCTGTCGATCCCCAGCCTGTTCACCCTCGCCGCCCTGCTCATCGCCACGGTCTTCGAGGCGCTGTGGCTGGTGCTCTACGGCCCCGGGGCCGTCGGCATCGCCGCCGGGCTGATCGCCCTGCTGCCCGCGAACCTCGCGGGGTTCGTCCTCTGCCTGCTGCTGCCCCGCGCCTGGTTCGCGCACTCCGCGGCCCGCTCCAGCTCCCGCTCCGGCCGGGAGATCGGCGGTGTGATCGGGATGATGGTCATGTTCGCGGCGATCTACGGCTTCTCCCTGGGGGCGCAGCGGATCGGCGACATCGACGGCGCGATGCTCATGCGCTGGCTGCCCCGCGTGATCGAGGGATTCGCCTGGACGCCCTTCGGTGCACTGTTCGCGGTGCCGATGGACCTCGCCGAGGGCCGCTGGCTGACGGGACTGCTGCGCGCGGTGATCGGCGCGGCCGCGATCGTGCTGACCTGGCTGTGGTGGCGACGCTCGATCGACGTCTCGCTCACCTCGGCGCTGACCGGCGATGCCTCCTCGGGGAGCACCAGGGTCACCTCGCTGGTGCCGCCCTTCGTCCCCGCCGGCCCCTTCGGCGCCGCGATGGGCCGCGCCCTGCGCTACTGGCGGCGCGACACCCGCTATCTCGCGGCGATCGGCATCTACCCGCTGATCGTGGTGTTCCTCGCGGCGATGGGGCTGATGCTCCCCGAGTCCCGCCCGATGATGATGGGCATGGCCGTGTTCATGGCCGGGCTCAGCGGCATCAGCCTCTCGAACGAGCTGGGCTTCGACGGCCCCGCCGGCTGGGTGCAGATCGTCGCGGGGATGCCCGCGCGGGCGAACCTCCTGGGCCGCGTCGCGGCGATGGCTGTGATCATGGTCCCGCCGCTGATGGTGGTGATGATCGTGCTGCCGCTGCTGTACGGGCTGCCGTCGCTGATCCCGCTGGTGATGATGGCTTCGTTCGGCACGATGCTCGGCGCCTGGGGCCTGTCGATGCTGATCTCGGTGCTGATGCCCTACCCGTCCTCCGCGCCGGGCACCAACCCGATGAAGGACAAGTCCGCCTCGAGTGCCAACGCCATGCTGTCGATGGGCATCGCGATGGTCGCGATCTTCATCCCGCAGCTGCCGACGATCGGCGTCGGCATCTGGGGCGTCGTCGTCGGGAGCCTCCCGCTGCAGCTGCTCGCGGGCGTCCTGTCGCTGATCCTCGGCGGCCTCGCCTTCTGGATCGGGATGCGCCTCGCGACGGCGCGCCTGGACGCGCGCTACCCGGACCTCTTCCAGAAGGTCAGGGACCACATCTAGATGAGGGGGCCGGGGGTGGGGACCCTTCAACACGAGCGAAAGAGAGGCAGTAGCTTCAACAA